>CANGOX010000009.1 GCA_947455605.1 Chitinophagaceae bacterium | reverse complement strand
TAATATATTGCGATAATGCATCAGCAGACTTTAGAAATAAGGCTACTTTATCTTCTAACAGCTCCCGACCAAGACTGCTTCCGCTATCATAAATGGGTGCAAAATTCTTATCAATAACGTAATATGATTTAGGAAGAGGAGCGTTGGCGTTATCCTTTCTCATCAACTTAACGGTTTCCCGAATTATTTTAAACAACCATTTTTGTATTCGACCAACTTTCCCTTCGTTATCTCGTTCAATGTCTTCTATCAACTCTGTTATCAATCTTTGCTTAGTTATTACAGCCCAATTTTCTTGATGTCTATCCCCATTGCCGATAAGGCTGTCAAATACAATTATTTCGAGAATGCTATTGGTGAATTCAGAAATTCCTGCCGATGTTAAAGCATTCTCTATCAAGTCAAACGTGTACCAATGTTGATGGTCTTTAAGCGTGGGATCATATTTAGGAGAAAACGCTTGTAAATATTTAACCCCCTCAACCAGTTCCTGATTTTCTGAATTAATCATGGATTCGCTGATGCAGCCCATAATTTCACCATCAATGGCAATATCATATTTAAGAATATTGAAACCAAGCATTACACCTAACTCGTATGCAATAATCTCGCTCCAGAACTCAAATCTGTAATCCTTGCCGGATTTTAATTGTGATCGTTTAAAATAGTAGAATTTACCTTCGGGCGACTGCAGATATTTTTTTGCCCGAGTACCTCCTGTACTAAACCAAGGTTGCTCATTCCAGGCTTCTGTTATTTTGTAAAGTTGAGGCAAACGTTTTGGGTTATTTGTAAACAATCTACAAAGTATTGTTTACATAGAAAGCGAATTTGGCAACATGCGTATATTTACGTGGTACAAATCTGCATCCTTATTAATTTTCTACTGCGCCGGTCTTTAAAGCCATTGCAATAATTACCGGTTTTATCTTTAAGCAATTTATTTCCTTTGCAACATCCTGCCCGGCAACAGTAAAATCCCTTTCAATAACCCCAACACCCCATCCACCGCAATACCCAGAATGCGGAATGGCAGTAAGAGTAACCAAAAGATAGGATACAGCACCAGCGCCAGAATGGCCAGTGGCCAGCAAAGAATAAAGAGGATGATCCAGAGAAGGAATGTAAGCATGTAGGTAAGTTAATAACTACCCAAAAACCGCCAAAGTCAATTTACATGAACGGTTGATTATCGGGGCCCATGTACAAAAACAAAAAGCCCCGTCCACCTTCGCTGAAGCTTCGGTGTACAATTGCTGTGGGCCGGCATTCAAATCCCACCCTGTTAAACGCTTTGTAGCATTCATGTTACTAAATCATAAAGAGGCTTTAGATTTTATTATCGCAAATCCGGGCTATATCAATCCATGTAAGCATGTGTTTATTGCCCGGTTTGAATATGCTGTTAACACTTATTTTTAGTAAAAAGAAAATAAGTAACCTGCTTATTTAAATACTATTTTCCTGAGTAACTATTTTTTATGAGCTGCCCCTTTAGGCAATACCAGAAACGTGATGGTTGCCGGAGAAAATTCCATTAAGCCTGATTTTGCTTTTTCCCCTTTTAATTCAGGCAATTCATCCCGTTCATTCATTTGTAACTCTTTTCCATTCAGTTTTACGGTCAACCCCATTAGATCATCAGCACTAAGGGTATATCTTTCGCCATCTGCCGGTATGTTGATATTCAGCGGCTGGGTTTTATCGTTATTAATAACCAGAAGCGTTACACCTCCGGAATTTCCTTTCTGACCATGTGCGTAAACATGTACACCGGAGTCAATGGTAATTCCGGCATCTAACACTTTTGTGCCCATTAGTTTTTGCCATAATAAAGCTGCCCAATATTTAGGTCGGGGTGTATGTGTATTTTGATCGATCATACCGTATTCACTAACAGCAAATGTGTTATGAAATATCACTTTCACCCCGTTTTTGGCCAGGCGGCCCATTTGATCCAGGTAACGGAAGCAATCCAGGTAAGTAATGGCCCATGGATTACCGCCACATGCAGCATCGGCCGTTTCTGTTAACCAAATAGGTTTACCGGGCGAATATTTTTTATATAATTTATTATACACTTCAAATACAGTATCCGTTCGCGATAACCAGTTTTCAGATAAAGCATTTTCTTTAGCAGTTGTTAGTGTTTTACCAAATGCAGCACAACGTTGAGATACCGCTCCATAAAAATGGTAAGAGAATATATCAAATTTTGCTTTGGGTTCTGTTGATAGCATCTTCTCATTATCAATTACCTGAACAGATTTTATGGCAAGGGGGGCACCAAGACTAACAGAACCCGGCCCAACAATGGCCATTTTAGGCGCTGCTGCTTTTGCAAACTTTGTAAAAACATCCATGTCTTTGGCAAACTTTTCTTCTGTATACCCCTTTACCCCACCCGAAGCGCCAACATTGGGTTCATTAAAAAGCTCTGCTGCTGCAATATCTCCCCCAATAGCCCTGGTATAGTTGATTATTTTTTTTGCTTCCACGGGCGTCCAGATGCCTTCTTTGTTGCGCACGCCTTCCCCAACAGAGAACGAGGTAACCAGTTTTCCGTTAACCGCTTTTATATAATCAATTACTCCCTTCCATTGCTTTTTTGAAAGCATGCCGTTAAATCCATTAGGTAATGAGGTGTCTTTGTCATTTTCCATTAAATAAACGGTATTGGCCCAGGTACCGCTAACCCTTACATATACAGGAC
The DNA here is from genome assembly GCA_947455605.1 of Chitinophagaceae bacterium. Taxonomy (GTDB): domain Bacteria; phylum Bacteroidota; class Bacteroidia; order Chitinophagales; family Chitinophagaceae; genus Sediminibacterium. The sequence continues at coordinate 61,119 of CANGOX010000009.1, read as the reverse complement.
CCAGCGCAGCTGCCAAAACCCGTAACCTTTTATCGTACAGGTTAATAGGCGGTATTGCCTGGTATAAAGAAGTATTGGAATGGTCGATGGCTATTGCCAAATTATCCTGTGCAGGTTTTGTTTCGGTTTTGGAAAGTTCATTTTTATCATACGGTTTCCAAAAGTTGCCGCCGATCACTTCGGCCATTTCTATATTGTATGATTGAAAACGCTCATCCACCAATCCTATCTGCCGTAATGCAGACGGAACGATGGTAATAGACTTACGCTGAGCATTGATCTGACTGGTAGTAAAAAGAAAAAATAGAAATAGGGTTACGCCGGATTTCCATACTCTTTTAGATCTTGATACAGCCTGAAGGCTAAGAAAATAAAGATGCATTGGTTTACTATTGGTGGTAAGATAATTTTAAAAACAGGAAGTGGATAGAAGCCGGGAAATTCATTTAAACTTAATTTATATCAAATGTCTTATTAAACGAATTACTTGTGCAATTTTTTAACGAAAATGATTTCGTAACCGTTTTACACTACGAACCCATCCTGAATATTTTATATTTAAAAACCGTTTAAACGAATACTCGATGATTTCCGGAATTGAAATCATCATTCAGCAGCTTTATTCAGTACGTTGATCGTATTAGACACAACTATACTATCGTGAAAAAATAATACAATGATTTTAGCATAAAAAAATACTGATAATAGCAGGGCCGGGATATTGATGCTGCCTCGGTTGTAAATAACTATTTAAAAAAAAGAGGTATTGATTACCATGCGCAATAGCGTTTAATTATTTACGGCTATCTATCTGCCTGAGAATACCGGTGCAAAGAACCCTTTCATTCCGTTTCGAACCAGCTATACGGCTAAGCCATATGGTGAAAAAAACTTTATCCCCCGTATGGAAAAGTCCTGGATAATATTTTTTTAATGAAAATTATATGTAAGTGATTCAGGATGTACGTGGCAGAAATTAAACTGAGGCACCGTTTGAACATATTGGTCCATACAAAGTTCCAAAAGCAAGGCAACCGATACCGATAAATCAACAGACGCCTATGATACAATTGAGCAGCCGGGTAATAATGGTTCCCAATAATAATAACAAGGAAGGAATTATGGGAAGGAATCAATATCCGATTCATCCAACCATGTAAACCAATGCCCAACGGATACATTGAACGTTTTAACAAGCGATAACGGGAAGCAAAGCTGAGCGATTATTTTTTCTTTGACCTGGGTGAGGTAAGAATATTAACCGATGAATGGATAGATGAATTTAATCGCAAATGACCTCATGAATCATTAGGAAACAGCACACTTTTTGAATGGAAAACAAACCCTTTTGAAAAATGATTAAGCGCTAAAAGAGACAGTCTGAAATAAGAGGTACTTTCAGATCTTTTTATTTTCAAGTTGAATTTTATCCATGTTTTTCATTGTCTTATCGTTCGTTTTCATCCAATAAAGAGTAAGTTTTTAACATTATAAAGCCGTTCATTCTAAAAAACAAAACAATTATAGTTTCGGAATTTCAATATATCGTCTAATTTATATCACTTAATTCTCAAAGACATCACATAGTCTTAATTTGACAATAGGCTAAGCGTTTGATTAATAATCATATACAGCTGCGATTTGATTCTTTGGCCCTTTTTCTTTAAACAATCCTTTTTTTAAAAAGCACCCTTTTTTCAAGATATTAGTAATCTAAACCAAACACCCATATGATTACAACACTTTTAAATGTGCAAGTAATTGCAAGTGACAATTACGTTGCTTTTACCTTCTTCATTGGATGCATGGCCATGATGGCCGCATCTGTATTCTTTTTCTTTGAAATTCAAAACACTTCACCTAAATGGAGAACGTCAGTTTTGGTTTCTGGATTAATTACATTTATTGCTGCTGTGCATTATTATTACATGCGCGGCTACAACCTGGAAACTGGTGATTCACCAACATTTTTCCGTTATGTAGATTGGACCTTAACGGTGCCTCTAATGTGTGTTGAATTTTATTTAATTACAAAAAAAGCCGGTGCTAAGAGTGGATTATTATGGAAATTAATATTCGCTTCTCTGGTAATGTTAGTTACTGGTTATTTAGGTGAAACGGTAGACAGAAACAAAAGTGTTCTTTGGGGAGTTATCAGTGGCCTGGCTTACTTCTACATAGCTTACTTAGTTTGGTTTGGCGAAGTTTCTAAACTTGCTAAAGATGCCGGTGATGCAGTAGCAAAAGCTACCAAAACTTTGGCTTGGTTCGTTTTGGTTGGTTGGGCAATTTATCCATTAGGTTACATTTTAGGTACACCAGGTGGATTATTTGGAATGCAAATAGTAAGTGATCCTGCAGCAGCTAGTCATGCAATGGATATCGTTTATAACATCGGTGATGCTGTAAATAAAATCGGTTTTGGATTAGTTATTTATGCTCTTTCACGTAAAGAAGCTGCGTAATTAGAACTAAAATACATTTTTATAAGCATGCTTTGTATCTCAAAATGCAAAGCATGCTTTTTTTATATCCGAGTACATGCTAGAAAAAGAAAATGCCGATATTGTCATTTGTGGTGGTGGATGTTCTTCTATGCTACTTCTATTCAATTTACAGCAGTATCCAACATTTAAGTCACTAAAAATAGTCGTCATAGAAAAAGAGGTACAGCATCAACAAAAAACATGGTGCTTCTGGCATAAGGGTAATCATCCACTTCAACATCTGATTACAAACTCTTGGCAAAGTATTCGATTTGAAGCATCTCATTTCACAACAACACAAGAAATCCATCCATATACCTACTCTTCCATTAAAGGAGAAGATTTCTATAACTATTTTTTACATCAGTTTATTCCACAATTTTCTAATATCACTTTAATAAGAGACGAGGTTCTTAACATTGAGAAAACCTCCTCCCGGTTATCTAAAGTGATTTGTAAAAATCATGTGTATACTACACGTACCGTTTATAGTAGTATTATTAATAAGGAATTTCACGAGGCGCCAATATTTCTATGGCAACATTTTAAAGGATGGCATATAAAAACAGAGGAAAAGGTATTTGATAAAAACGTGATGACGATAATGGATTTCAGCAACTGTTTACCCAATTCATTTGACTTTGTTTATATCCTGCCTTATTCAAGCAATGAAGCACTTATAGAGGTAACCGCTTTTTCATCGGAAATATGGGACGAACGTGTTTATCTAAAACAGTTAAATAAACATATTTCCAATAAATTGAATGGGGCTAAGTATGAAATAGAATTAATGGAAAAGGGGCAAATTCCCATGGCCTGCTATAATCATACAGATTTGGGAAAGGCCGGTGAAATTTTAATAGGAACGGCTGCAGGAAAAATAAAAGCTTCTTCTGGATATGGATTTGAAAAAATGCAAATTGATGCAGCCAGATTAGCTAGTAATTACTTTATGAATAAGTTGCCAAATAAACCGGGCCAAAAAAGGTTTACCTTCTATGACAAACTCCTGTTAAAAATAATTCTGGAAAAGCCAGAAGAAGCAGTAACCATATTCGGCATGTTGTTTAAAAAAATACCCATTCCTATGATCTTAAAATTCTTATATGAAGAAACAAATCTTTATGAAGAAACATTAATTTTCAAAAACCTCCCTGCGATTCCTTTTATAAAAAGAATTTTCAACTAAAATGAAATCATCCCTTTCTTATTTAATATTTCTTTTAATAACCGGATTGTTTTTGAAGATGTTATTATTTCTGTTTCCTCAAAAGCAATTGATCATTGAAATTTTAATACTTTTTTCGGGTCTTATATTTACGGGAATCCCTCATGGAGCTATTGATCACCTTGTTGCAAAACAAGCATCTGTTGCGAAAAAAAACAAGTTTATTCTTGTACATTTTATTTATCGCTATATGCTCTTCATGTTAGTATATGGATGCGCATGGTGGTTTCTTCCGGGATTGAGTTTATGCTTCTTTATTTTTTTAACCGCATTTCATTTCGGAGCAACTGACATGAATTATTTCAGAAAAAAAAATAAATATCTGATTTTTTTGTTTGGCCTTACCCTAACAGCATGGCTATTGTTACCACATCAGGTAGAGTTAATCAATTGGCTACAGTTGATTATCCCAAAAAATGATCCTGTTTTTGTTATCTTATATTTTCTTTTTAAGATTCCTTCTATACTTTTTATTTTATCGGCAGGTTTCCTTTCTTTTCCAGAAAGTAGTAAAAGACCAGATTGGGTATTATTTATACTACTGCTTCTCCTTTCTAATAAATTAGGATTGATTGGCGGTTTTGCCTTTTATTTTTCAGGATGGCATGGCTGGCAGGCATTTAATGACATCAAAACCTATATCGATTCGGAAAATACGATTGCTCAGTTATGGAAAAAAGCTATTCCATTTACTTTACTTTCAATGATAGGTTTGATAATTATTTATGTAGTAACGCCTGATTCGGTATGGGAAAATTTGGGAGCACCCGCACTTATTATCATGATTAGTTTATTGACCCTTCCTCATATGCAGGTTATGCAAAATGTTTATAATAATGATTAACGCTTTCTAATATTAACAAACGATTACGCTTATATACAAGACCCTGTGTCGGTAATGGCGGTTGGGGTCATATCCATACTTCAGGATGCTTTGCACTTTTTCAAATCAGTTTAGAATAATATGTATACCCTTGTAAGTACCCCTTATTTCAAAAAGTCGGTTTTTTTAAGAATCTTCTCGATTTAAAAATTTACCAAATTAGTCCCCTCGGATTTATTAATCTGGTTCCCCCTTATTGTTTGAATAGTTTTTTCCGATGCCTGCCTATCCAAATTTTCAACTGATCAGCGATTGGATTTCCTATATGGTAAAATGAGAGCGCACCGTTCCGCGCACGGAATAGAAAAACCCACGACCAGCGTGGGTTTTATCTTTTTAAAGTGGTGTGGGCCGGGATCGAACCGGCGACACAAGGATTTTCAGTCCTTTGCTCTACCGACTGAGCTACCGCACCGGAGAGATATTTAAAAATTAATAATTAAAAATTAGTAATGTGTCATTACATTTTTAATACCAACCCCCTTTCGGGGCAGCAAAAATAGGGGGTTTTCACAAATAATCCACATTGAACCCCTTGTTTTTAAATTTTTCCTGGTTCGGCCCCAAGATCACAGAATATCCCTTTTTTTGGTCAATTTCAAAATTTCCCTCCCGGCTTAGGCGGGACAAAATTTCAAAATCCTTAAAACTCGCAATTATTCGGCGTTCTCGCAAACGCAATCACATCCCTGATATTCGTCATGCCCGTAACAAACAACACCATCCGCTCAAAACCCAGTCCAAAACCGGCATGGGGCACCGCACCAAAACGGCGGGTATCGAGGTACCAGCTGAGGTCTTCGGCGGGGATATGCATTTCTTTCATGCGCTGCTCCAGTTTATCCAGGCGCTCTTCCCTTTGCGAGCCACCTACGATCTCTCCAATGCCCGGTGCCAGTATGTCCATGGCGGCAACGGTTTTTCCGTCGTCGTTCTGGCGCATGTAAAAGGCTTTGATCTCTTTGGGGTAATTGGTGAGGATCACCGGTTTTTTAAAATGTTTTTCTACCAGGTAACGCTCATGCTCACTCTGCAAGTCAACACCCCATCCTTCAACAGGGTATTGGAATTTTTTCTTTTTGTTGTGGTTGCTCTCACGCAAAATATCTATCGCCTCGGTATAAGTGATCCTTTGGAAATCGTTGTTCAACACAAATTCCAATTTCTCTATTAATCCCAATTCACTGCGCTTATCCTGTGGTAATTGTTTTTCTTCTTCGGCCAAACGCTGCGCCAGAAATTCAAGGTCTTCTTTGTTGTTGTCCATCACATACTTAATCAGGTATTTGATAAACTCTTCCGCCAGGTTCATATTATCTTCCAGATCATGAAAAGCCATCTCAGGCTCAATCATCCAGAACTCAGCCAGGTGGCGGGTTGTATTCGAATTCTCTGCACGGAAGGTAGGTCCGAAAGTGTAGATCTCACTAAACGCCATTGCCCCCAGTTCTCCTTCTAATTGTCCGCTTACAGTAAGGTTGGTACTCTTGCCAAAAAAGTCTTCTTTATAATTAATACTGCCATCTTCATTCTTTGGCGCTCCTTCTAATGGCAACGTAGTTACCCTGAACATTTCACCCGCACCCTCTGCATCGCTCGAAGTAATGATGGGCGTATGCAGATACACAAACCCCTTCTGGTTAAAGAACTGGTGCACCGCAAATGCCAGCGCGTGCCTTACACGAAACACCGATCCAAACGTATTGGTACGAAAACGCAGATGCGCTTTCTCCCGTAAAAATTCAAGACTGTGTTTTTTGGGTTGCAAAGGATATTTCTCTGCATCACTATCACCCAATATTTCAAGAGTGGTTGCTTTTACTTCCAGGGTTTGTCCCTTACCAACCGATTCAACGATCACACCCGTTACTTTAATAGAAGCGCCGGTAGTTAACCTTTTCAGGATAGCATCATCATACTCACCCAGGGTAGCTACTACCTGCAGGTTATTATTGGTACTGCCATCATTCAGCGCTATGAACTGGTTATTGCGGAAGGTGCGCACCCATCCCATTACCGTTACTTGCTCGCCTGCTACACCGTTCGTGAGCAGTTGTTTGATCTTAACTCGCTTGTTAAACATAATTCGTTAATTGATTAGCGGATTGCGGATTAGCGGATTAACGGATTATTTCTTTTGAAAACGCCGTAGATACGCAACACGCGAATTCGCGGTCTTACTTGATTGGCGGATTAGCGGATTGCGGATTAGCGGATTTTTTCTTTTGAAAACGTCCGTCGATTCGTAGCACACTAATTCCTGTTTTTATATTAGCGGGTAATTGTAATTGCGGAGTGCTAGCGACTCTAATCCGCTAATTCCAGTTTTTATTTTAGCGGGTTATTGTGATTGCAGCCTGTTTGCGGCTCTTAATCCGCTAATCCGCAATCCGCCAATCCGCTAATCCCCCCCTAAGGCCGACAAAGATAACCAAACAACCCTCCAAACAGCCTTTTAACAACCCATCAACCTTAAAATCCCGTAAAAAATGCTTGTTTTCAGAAAAACTGGCTTAACATTGCATTGGAAACAAGTCGGTTCGGTCTCATACAAACTCCCGAAATAACCGGTTTACTCTCTTTCCGATCAAAAAACAATCACAACCCTATCTGAGTTCAACGTTTTTCCTTAGACTGGATTTGTAATCTTAAGACAACTTGAAATTCCCGTATTAACAGACATTTTTTATGTACGACATTTTGCAATTAAACGACATGCTCCTGCCTGAGTTGCTGGACATTGCCGAGCAGCTGAACATCACAGGCGCAAAGAAACTAGACAAACAAGGACTCATCTACAAAATATTGGATGGCCAGGCTGTGCAAGCCAGCGAAACCAAAGAAGATCCGAAGAAAAAGAACGCGCGTCCGCGTAAACCCGTTACCCTTAAAACAGCCAACGGTACCGAAGAGGCAGAAGTGATGCAGGAAGCACCGAAAACAGAAAAAGCAGCACCCGCCCCTAAAAAAGGACCGGTTCGCAAACCCAAAGCAGATGCCGCTCCCGAGCAGGCACAACCCGACTCTTCTTCTCAACCAACAGATAACCAGGAAACCCATACAGAAGCTAACGCACAGGAAGGTGAATCTGCCCAGCCCGGCGAAAACGGCGGAGCAGCAGAGGAAGCGAAAATGCAATACCCGCGCCAGCAACAACGCAAAGAACCCGCTTTCAATATCGAGTTCGAAGGTGTGATCCTTGGCGAAGGTGTGTTGGAAATGATGCCTGATGGATACGGTTTCTTACGTTCATCAGACTATAACTACTTATCATCTCCGGATGATGTGTATGTGTCTCCTTCACAGATCAAATTATTCGGACTCAAAACCGGCGACACCGTTCATGGTGCCGTACGCCCTCCAAAAGAAGGTGAAAAATATTTCGCATTATTAAAAGTTGACAGCATCAACGGCAAACGCCCCGACGAAGTTCGCGACCGCGTTCCTTTTGATTACCTGACTCCTTTGTTCCCTTTTGAAAAACTGAACCTGTTCACTACCGCCAATAACTACAGTACCCGTATCATGGACATCTTTACCCCAATAGGTAAGGGCCAGCGCGGACTGATTGTTGCCCAACCAAAAGTGGGTAAGACCATGTTATTGAAAGAAGTGGCCAACGCCATCGCAGCCAACCACCCTGAAATTTATTTGATGGTGGTATTGATCGATGAGCGTCCGGAAGAGGTTACCGATATGGAGCGCAGCGTAAAAGCAGAAGTGATCGCTTCTACTTTTGACGAGCCTGCAGAAAAGCACGTAAAAGTGTCCAGCATTGCTTTACAAAAAGCCAAACGCCTGGTAGAGTGCGGACATGATGTTGTGATCCTGCTCGATTCCATTACCCGTTTGGCCCGCGCCCACAATACCGTTGCCCCAAGCAGTGGTAAAGTATTGAGTGGTGGTGTGGAAGCTAACGCCTTATTAAAACCCAAACAATTCTTTGGTGCTGCCCGTAAAATTGAACACGGCGGTTCACTCACCATCCTCGCTACTGCCTTAATTGAAACCGGCAGCAAAATGGATGAAGTGATCTTTGAAGAATTCAAGGGTACCGGTAACATGGAATTACAGCTCGAAAGAAAACTGGCCAACAAACGGATCTTCCCGGCTATTGACCTGGTTGGTTCATCCACCCGCCGTGATGATCTGTTGTTAGAGAAAGAAGTTCTCCAAAGAATGAACCTCCTCCGTTTATACATCAACGATATGAACACCGAAGAAGCCATGAACGAATTGCTGAAGCGAATGAGAGGTACGAAGGATAATGAAGAGTTCTTAATGTCTATGAACCGCTAATCGCGGATTTTACATATGATTGAAATGAAAAGGGCCTCGAATTAATCGAGGCCCCTTTTTTTCGTCCTTGCGAGGAGGAACGACGACCGTGTCCGCCGCAGCGATAGTGGAGGAGGAAGCAATCTGTGGACTGCACTTTTCGCGGGATAACTATTGCGAGAACTCTCCTGAATAGAAATTCCTCCCAACGATAACCCACAGGTTGCTTCGTCGTTCCTCCTCGCAAGGACGGTTTTTTATTTTTTTAGTAGTTGCGCATTAAACAACTTCAAGATCCTTTTATACTCATCCGTCCAGCTGCTCGGCTCAACAAATCCATGGTCCTCTACCGGGTAAGGAGCCAACTCCCAATTTTCTTTTCCTAACTCAATTAATTTTTGAGAAAGACGAACCGCATCCTGGAAATTCACATTCACATCTACCATACCATGACAGATCAATAAATGATTTTTTAATCCCCCCGCAAAATTGATGGGTGATGATTTTGCATACGCGAGACTATCATTGAATGGCTCGTTCAGAATGTTTGCGGTATAGCCGTGATTATAATGCGCCCAGTCGGTTACGGGTCGTAAGGCAGCACCGGCTTTGAATACATCGGGTGTGGTAAAGAGCGCCATCAATGTCATGAATCCACCATAGCTTCCGCCGTAAATACCAATTCTGGTTGGATCGATACCATATTTATCAACCAGCCATTTGGCGGCATCTACATGATCATCGAGGTCCTTGCCACCCATCCAGCGATAGATGCCTGTTCTCCAGTCGCGGCCATAACCGCTGCTGGCGCGGTAGTCGATATCAATTACGGTATAGCCCAGATCGGCCAGTAAATTATTGAACATGGTTTCACGGAAATAAGAACTCCACCAGTAGTGTACGTTCTGTAAATACCCTGCACCGTGTACAAAAATGACGGCTGCATTATTTTTCTTTCCCGATGCAGGATCAAAAACCCTTGCATATACCTGCGCGCCATCGCGTGCAGGAATGGTTACTACTTTGGTATCTCTCCATGCGTAAGATTTAAAATCATCGCTTGCTGCTTTGTTGGTGATCTGTACCGGTTTTTTACCCGGTGCATTTTCCTGGATAAATAATTCCCAGGGTTTATTGGTGTAGGAGTAACGATAGGCGATCCATTTTTCATCGGGCGACATACTCACTTCATAACCACCATCCATGTTGGTGATCTTTGCTTTCTGGCTTCCATCGGTTTTAATACGATACCAGTTTTGTTTGCCCGGATGTTCTTCGTTGGTGAGTAAATAGAAAAACTGTTTGTTCTTACTCAGGTCAAGATCCTGCACTTCATACTTTCCTTCGGTGAGTGCTTTCTTTGTATTGGTGGTGATATCATAACTATACAAATGCGCATACCCTGTTGCTTCACTCTGGAAATAAAATACATTATCACTGATCCATCCGATCTTGGCACCAAAGCCACCACCACCCACACCGGGACCACCAATCCAGGCTTCATCGCGCTGACGGTCCAGCAATTTTAATTTTCCGGTAGCCGCTTCCAGCTGCATGATCCATCTGTCTTTATTATCCTGTGAGCGGATATCTACAATGGCAAAACTTCCTGCCTCATTCCAATAAGGCCCAACAAATTGTACGCCGCGTGGCACCACTCTTCTGTTCGCAAATTTTTTGGGATAGTCTTTTACATAATCCGGTGCATCTGTAATACCCGGTATAGAATCTGTGGCAATGGCCATCAGTGTGTCTCTTTGTTTATCAAACACATAAAACTCATAACGCCCAAGCGGTGCACCTACCTTGGTACGTCCGGGAATATCGGTAGTAAACCCACTCTCCGCAACATAATCCGGAACGATGGTATTTTTTTGTGAAGCAGGGGGCGTGTATAAACGATAGGTTACAAAACGTCCGTCCGGACTGATCTGCAACCCCTGCATATTTTTATCACCAATGCCGATGGTCTTGATGGTGTCGGTATCTCTGTTCTGTTTTAAGAAAGCATTACGCGCATCACGTTTTGCTTTTCTTTCTCTCAATACCATAAACAGATCCTGCTGTTCCTGTTGCAGCCACTGCTCCTGGCTTCCGCCGGATACAGCTGCGCCGCCACCGGCAGCACCACCGCGTGCGCCACCACCGCCGCCGCCAAATCCGCCACCACCTCCACGTGCACCACCACCACCGCCACCACCAAATGCCGGTGCGGCCGTTGCGCTTTCTGCTCCGCGGGTAATATTGGTTAACTGCGTAGTTACGCCGGTCTTCATATTCCATCCATATAAATTCTGGCTGCGGGTATACACGATCCACTCATCTTTCTGCACAAACTTTGGCCCACTTTCAAAATCTTCTGTTTGGGTAATGCGGGTGGTCTTTCCTGTTTTCAGATCGTTCAGGTATAGATCGCCACGATAGGTGTACACCATCAGGGTGTTACTATTATTATATACCGCATTATTCAATGCATTTACTTTTTGCACTTCTGCATAGCCCGCTTTCTGTGGCGTATTCACACCCACAGAAAATGTGTACACAGAATCCGACATTTTTCCTTCGGGGTTCCAGCTGAAATAGACAGACTTACTGTCTTGCGACCAGAACACATTAGAAGGTGAAGCGCCGATCCATTTCGGATCACGCATAATTTTTTCAACGGTCAGTTGTTGTGCATTGGCAAGGGCAATAGAGAAAATAAAAAGAGAGAGTAGTTTGATTTTCATCAGCGCAGTTTTATCCATAAATCTATTACAATACCCTGATTCAAAAAAACATTCTCTGCGCAAGCTCTGCCCCTCTGCTGCTCTGCGGTGAATAGAAAATAAGCCAGGGAATGTGCGCAACATGATGATCTCTTTTCACCGCAGAGAAAAGGAGTTACATGAGGTATCGCAGCGTTTGTTGGTTATTTGTAATAGCTGTTCTGCTCTATTTCTTCTCTTACTTTTTCGGGAACGAGGTAGCGGATGGTTTTTCCGCTTTTAATATTCTCGCGGATCTCTGTAGCTGAGATATCGAGCATGGGCGCTTCGAGTATCACAACGTTGGCACCGAAGGTATCGGTGATCGTAAACGCTTTTCTTTTATACACGATGATCGGATAGTTCTTCACCAGCAGTTCAAAATTTTTCCATCGCGGAAGATTCTGAAAACTATCGCTACCCATGATCACAGAAAATTCGTGTTGCGGATATTTTTCCTGGAGATAGGTAAGTGTATCGATCGTATAAGAGGGGCGGGGTAATTTAAATTCAACATCCGAAGCTTTCAGCCGCAGATCTTCTTCCACAGCCAGATGCACCAGGTGAAGGCGGTGGTATTCATTTAATAAAACAGAAGAAGGTTTCAGCGGGTTTTGCGGAGATACCACAAACCAGACCTGCTGCATGTTGGTATGGTTGGCCACATAACTGGCAATGATCAGATGACCAATATGGATGGGGTTAAAAGAGCCAAAATATAAACCGACTTTCATCTATATAATTGATTATCAATCACTTATAAGCTGTTTTTGTGTCCCACAAAAACCAACCAACGCCAATTAAAAACCCCATCGCTGCTCATGGCCACTACGGCTGCACCTCCACAAAAATACTATTTGCCTCATTCAGCCTAAGGCTTAAATGGTAGCCCGCCACAGAAATAGAAATCGGATCACCCAGCGGCGCTTTCTGTTCTACTTTTACGATCTCGCCCGGCACGCAGCCCATTTCCATCAGTTTTATAAAGATCTCGTCTATTTCAAAAGAGTGTATCACAGCCACCTGGCCTACCGCTAATTCAGACAATCGTTTCATTTCCTATGATTAATATTTAAAGGTAATGTGGCAGGTTCCGTTTTTGTTACGAATTTTGGAGTAATCACGCTTCTAATGCATTCAGTTTCTTTTCGTTCCGCCGACCGTTCCCTTCGCCTGACTGGTAAAACGCTGGTAAAGGATTTTATAGTATCGCTCTTTAAAAAAGAGAAGCAGCCACTGGCGTCTATTACCTATGTGTTTTGCTCGGATGAGTTTCTGCTGAAGATGAACCGCGATTTTTTACAGCACGATTACTATACCGATATCATCACTTTTGGATTGTCTGAGAAGGGTATGCCCGTTGAAGCTGAGATCTATATCAGTCTGGACCGTGTTAAAGACAATGCCCAAACCCTTGGTCGCCCCATAACAGAAGAAACCCTGCGCGTGATCTTTCACGGTGCCCTGCATCTTTGCGGCTATAAAGACAAAAGGAAAAGTGAAATCGCACGCATGCGTAGCAAAGAGGACCAGTATTTGCGTTTATTTGAAAAAAAACGGACGAATGCGTAGTCTTCTTACCCTGGCTTTTCTTTGTTTCTATTTTCTTTCCTTCTCCCAGATCTCTATGATTGAGCTGGAGGAGAAGCGTGTACCGGAGCCGGCCACTCGCGATTCGGTGGTGGATCGATGGAACCAATCCCAACCCGGGTATCAGAAACTGCCCAATGAGGCCAAACAATTACTTTATTGGACCAATTATGCCCGAAACAACCCGGCCAGGTTCTGGGACAGCGCCATTGCACCCGTACTGGCCACCTTTAAACCCCTCAATGTAGCTGAAACCATCAGCCTGAAAAAAGATCTTTTACGGGTGGGCAAGCTCCCCATGTTTATATTGAATGAGACCCTGGTGGGTACGGCCCAGGCACATGCTTCGGATATTGGGGGAAAGAAAGCCCCGCTTAGTCATTCTTCCACCAACGGAACCGACTTTGGTACCCGGATCAAGAAAGCCGGTATCCGGTATTGTGCCAATGAGAACATTTCATTGAGCAGCCAGAGCATTCTCTTGTCTTTGATACTCCTGTATCTGGATATCCGCCTCCCTGATATGGGCCACAGAAAGACCCTGATGGACATGAACCTCAAAGAAATAGGTATTGGTTCCTCACGTTATGGATCAGATCAGTACTTTCTGGTACAGGATTTTGCCTGTGCGCAGTAGCAAAACAGCGATGTTCCACAAATCACAGTTTCTACCCGGAACATCCAAAAAACAAAAGGTTCCACAAATCACAGTTTCTACCCGAAACATTTTTATTTTTGCTTATGGCAAGGAAAAGATGGACGCCCCAAGAAGAGGTTACTGACTCTCTAATTAAGATCAGGGAGAAAAGGAAGTGGCAACTTGCTTATAGAAGGTATGTTCTTGAGGGATTGCCAAGTGAAGCATATGCCCCCTTCTTTGGTCTGGACACTAGAACGCTTCGGGAGTGGTTCGAATTACAGTTTACAGAAGATCTAAACTGGCTATCTTTTGGTAAGAACTGGCAATTCGATCATATCGTTCCTGCTACCTATTTCGACTATTCAAACGAAGATGACCTTCGATTGTGCTGGAGCTTCATAAACCTACGGGTTGAAAAAATTGAACTAAACAAAAACAGAGGGAATCGCATAGATGTACTGGCCGTGAGACTTTATTTTCAAGACCTATTAGATAAAACAGGGTTTTCGCTCTGCCAGAAAATGCTTGATAAAATAAGATCCATTGAGCTATCCAATATTGAAAGTAACGCCAATATTGAAGGGTTCATTGTTAAAAACAAAGAGCGTCTTGAAACTATATCCTCATTAAGCAATGAAGAGTTTGCTTCTTTAAACCAAGGAATATCCCTCACAAACATTTTACTGGAAAGGGAAATCCTTAGAAAATTCGGTTCAGGCCAAAAACCCTGAACTATCTTTGTCGCCTATGTTTCCTGAATATGATGTGATAGTAGTGGGCGCCGGTCATGCCGGTTGTGAAGCCGCAGCGGCAGCCGCTAACCTCGGCAGCAAAGTGCTGTTGATTACCATGAATATGCAGACCATCGCACAGATGAGCTGTAACCCCGCCATGGGTGGCATTGCCAAAGGACAGATCGTTCGTGAGATTGATGCCCTGGGTGGGTATAGCGGAATTGTAAGCGATATCAGTACCATTCAATTCAGGATGTTGAACCGAAGCAAGGGTCCGGCCATGTGGAGTCCGCGTACACAAAACGACCGGATGTTATTTGCCGCCACCTGGCGCGAGATGTTGGAGAACACACCCAATGTAGATTTCTATCAAGATATGGTTCGCTCCATCATCATCAAAGGCAACAAAGCCTGTGGGGTGGTTACGGGATTAGGACATGAAGTAAGATCCAGATCAGTAGTGGTAACCAGTGGTACTTTTTTAAATGGCATCATTCATATTGGTGAGAAACAATTTGGTGGTGGCCGGGTAGCCGAGAAAGCTGCAACAGGTATCACCGAGCAATTGGTTGAATATGGTTTTGAAAGCGACCGCCTGAAAACAGGAACCCCGCCAAGGGTAGATGGCCGTAGCCTCGACTATACGAAAATGGACGAGCAGAAAGGAGACGATGAAATTGTGGGGTTCTCTTATACAGATACGCCGCGCATCAAACCGGAGAACCAGCGGAGCTGTCATATTACTTATACTAACAGTACCGTTCACGATATTTTAAAAACAGGGTTTGATCGTAGCCCCATGTTCCAGGGAAGGATTGAAGGAGTGGGACCAAGGTATTGCCCCAGTATTGAAGACAAGATCAACCGCTTTGCCGATCGCGACAGACATCAATTATTTGTAGAGCCGGAGGGCTGGAATACGTTTGAAATTTATGTAAACGGATTCTCAACTTCCTTACCTGAAGAAGTGCAGTACGAAGCGCTTCGTACGGTTCCGGGTTTTGAGAATGTTCGGTTCTTCAGGCCGGGCTATGCGATCGAGTATGACTTTTTTCCACCTACGCAATTGCAGTATTCGCTGGAGACAAAGATCTTATCCAACTTATTCTTTGCCGGACAGATCAATGGAACTACCGGTTATGAAGAAGCGGCCTGCCAGGGAATTATGGCAGGAATTAATGCGCATCAAAAAGCAAGAGAACTCGAGCCATTAATTTTAAAAAGAAGCGAAGCTTATATAGGTGTTCTCATAGACGACCTCATTAGCAAGGGAACGGAAGAGCCGTATCGTATGTTCACGAGCAGAGCAGAATTCAGAACCTTGTTGCGCCAGGATAATGCCGATCTGCGTTTAACAGAAATCAGTTACAGACTGGGGCTGGCATCGCAAGAAAGAATGAATAAAGTGATTGAAAAAAGAGAACAGGTAGCAGAAGTGAAAAAAGTGCTGTTGAACACAAGCGTAGAGGCAGAAGATATCAATGGCTATTTTTCTGAAATAGACTCTGCCCCAATTACCGAAAAACAAAAGATCACCAAAATATTACTACGCCCCAATGTAGCGCTCAGCTCATTAATGGGTGTGGTTCCGGGATTGCAGGATTCGCTGGCAGGCATTTCTACCGACTCTTTGGAACAGGCAGAGATCCAAATTAAATACGAACGCTATCTAGAAAAAGAACAGGAGATCGTAGACAAAATGAGTCAGTTGGAAAACATGGCCATTCCCACAACTTTTGATTATGATAAAGTTGCGGCCCTGTCTAACGAAGCATTGCAGAAATTTAAAAAGATCAAACCCACCACACTCGGTCAGGCCAGTCGTATTAGTGGCGTAAACCCCAGCGACGTACAGATTCTGATGGTATACATGGGCCGATAGTTATTTTGCATTTTTAGTAATATCTTGTTTTCATAAACACTACTTATGAAGACCCTATTTTCTGCAGCACTCTTTGCATGCTTATTCCTTTTTGCCTGTAAGCAACCGGCAACAACCCTAACATTAAAAGAGTATCATTCCATTACCGATAGCGGTTTACAAACCGGCGGTGTTAAAATGATACAGATCGAAACACCCGTTGGAAAATTCAATGTGTGGACCAAACGCTTTGGTAACAATCCTAAAATAAAAGTATTGTTGTTACATGGTGGTCCGGGTGGCACGCACGAATTCTTTGAATCTTTCGAAAGCTTTCTTCCGCAGGAAGGAATTGAATTTTACGAGTACGATCAACTCGGTTCTTATTTCAGCGACAAGCCGAAAGACAGCAGTTTATGGACAGCACCACGTTTTGTAGAAGAAGTGGAGCAGGTTAGAAAAGCGCTGGGGATGAACAAAGACAATTTCTATTTATTGGGGCATAGCTGGGGCGGGATCCTCGCAACCGAATATGCTTTAAAATATCAGGACAACCTGAAAGGTTTGATCATCAGCAATATGATGAGTAGTTGCCCGGCCTATGGTAAATATGCCGAAGATGTATTATCCAAACAAATGGACCCAAAGGTGCTGGACACGATCCGCGCCATAGAAGCCAAAGGCGATTTCAACAATCCAAAATACATGGAGCTGCTGATGCCCAATTTTTATAACCAGCATTTATGCAGACTCAACCCCTGGCCCGAAGCCCTGCAAAGAGCCATGCCACATTTGAACGGCGAGATCTATACAATGATGCAGGGTCCGTCAGAATTTGGGGTTGCCGGTCGTTTGGCCAAATGGGACAGAAGCAAGGACCTTCCCCAGATCAAAGTTCCAACCCTTACCATTGGCGGCATGCACGATACCATGGATCCGGAACACATGAAATGGATGGCCACGCAGGTACAAAAAGGGAGAAGCCTGATCTGTCCTAACGGAAGCCATTGTTCCATGTGGGACGACCAGCCGCATTATTTTCCGGGTCTCATCAGTTTCATTAAAGACGTGGATGCCGGCGGATTTACCAAATAGCTGTTCACCGACACAAAAGCCGCTTTACCGAAAATATGATGAATGGTTTTTTGTATAGAATCCTTTCAGTAGTTTTAAACCTCTTCCAAAACCAACGACTATTTATGAGAAAAATCAAGCTCCTGCTTTCCGGGCTTCTGTTTGCATTATTGCTGCAGGCCCAGGAAACATTCCCCGTTAATGGTGTAGCTGATAAACGCGAAGGTTGCTATGCCTTCACAAATGCCACCATCGTAAAAGATGCACAAACCACAATCAAAAACGCAACCATGGTTATCCGCGACGGAAAGATCATTGGTTTGGGCGAAAGCGGCGTTGCGATACCAAAAGATGCGGTGGTGATAGACTGTAAGGATAAATTCATCTATCCTTCGTTTGTTGATATCTATTCCGACTACGGTGTTGCCGCACCAACCCGCGATGTAACCGGTGGCGGAAGAGGCGGCGGAGGTTTTAACTTTGGCGCTCCTTCTCAGATCACTTCTAACACAAAAGGTGCTTTTGGCTGGAACCAGGCCATTAAGCCAGAAGTAGATGCTGCTAAAATATTTGCAGTGGATGATGCCAAAGCAAAAACTTTGCGTGAAGCAGGATTTGGAACCGTTCTTTCTCACGTGAAAGATGGTATTGCTCGTGGAACAGGAACAGTGGTTACACTTGCAAGCGAAAACGAGAACCTTGTTTTTGTAAAAGAAAAAGCGTCTGCACATTATTCCTTCAGTCGTGGTACCTCTACGCAGAGCTATCCGAGCAGTATGATGGGAACCATCGCATTGCTCCGTCAGACCTATTTAGATGCACAATGGTATAAAGCAAAACCGGGCAAAGAAGGAACCAATCTTTCTTTACAGGCATGGAACGATAACCAGGGTCTTCCACAGATCTTTGAAGCTGATGATAAATGGAATGATCTGCGTGCGTTCAGGATCGGAAAAGAATTTGGTGTACAATATATTATCAAAGGTGGTGGCAACGAGTACCAGCGTATCAAAGAGATCGCAGATACTAAAGCTACTTATATCTTATCGCTGAATTTTCCTCAGGCACAGGATGTAGAAGATCCTAACGATGCAAGAGGGGTTTCTCTCGCAGATATGAAACATTGGGAACTGGCTCCTACCAATCCGGCTGCATTTGAAAAAGCGAATATTCCTTTCTGCTTAACTTCTGCAGACCTGAGAGATCCCAAACAATTCATGACCAATCTCCGCAAGGCGATCGATATGGGCTTGTCTGAAGCCAAAGCCATGGAAGCTTTAACCAAAGTTCCGGCTACCTTATTAGGAGTGTATGATAAAGTAGGCAGCCTGGAAACAGGAAAGCTGGCCAACTTCCTTATCACATCCGGTCCGGTTTTCGCAGCTACTACAACCATTTTACATAACTGGGTTCAGGGTGATAAATATGGTGTGAAAGAAGATGCCTGGTATGATATCAAAGGAACCTACACTTTAGCGATCAGCACACCGGGTGGTGTGGTTAATTATACGTTAGATGTAAAAAGTGCTGCTGCTGCCAATGTGATCGGAAAAGATACATTGACCGGCCGTTTCACTTTTGATGGCAAAATGGTTAAACTGAACTTCTCTCCTATTCCTGCAAGAAGGCCACAAGGTGGTGGTGCTCCGGCAGGTGGCGGATTTGGTGGTGGTGGATTTGGCGGTGGCCGCGGAGCGGGTGGCGCAGGTGCGGCCGGTGGTGCACAATATCGTTTGAGCGGTGTTGCCAATGGTATGACCTGGAATGGTAATGGAGAAGATACGGCAGGTAATAAAGTAACCTGGTCGGCATCCTTTGTTTCAACGGCTGTGGTTTCTAATGATTCTGCAAGAAGACGCCCGTCATTTCCTCAGCGCTTAGCAAAAGTTTCTTTTCCTTTTGATGGATATGGTTGGGAAGAAGCGCCAAAACAGGAAGACCTGTTAATTAAGAACGCAACCGTTTGGACAAACGAAAAAGACGGAAAACTGGAAAATACCGACGTATTACTGAAAGGTGGAAAGATTGCAAAAGTGGGTAAGAACCTGAGCGATGCTTCTGCCAAAGTAATTGACGGAACCGGCAAACACGTAACCGCCGGTATCATTGATGAACACTCGCATATTGCTGCGGCTTCTATTAATGAAGGCGGACAATCCGTTACTTCTGAAGTAAGAATTGCCGATAACTTAAATCCTGAAGACGTTAATATCTATCGCCAGTTAAGCGGTGGCGTTACTTCTTCTCATATCCTGCACGGTTCGGCAAATACCATTGGCGGACAAACCCAGTTGATCAAACTGCGTTGGGGTGCCAATGATGAGGATCTGAAATTCAAGGGCTGGGATCCTTTCATCAAATTTGCATTAGGTGAGAACGTAAAACGTACCACCTCACAAAACAACAACCGTTTCCCAGATACTCGTATGGGTGTGGAAGAAGTATTGAACGATGCGTTTGCGAGAGCCAAAGATTACGAGGCAGAAATGAAGAAAGATCCAAAAACAAGAAGAGATCTGGAACTGGATGCACTGGTAGAGATCCTGAATAAAAAACGTTTCATTACCTGTCACTCTTATGTACAAAGTGAGATCACTGCCGCTATGCGTGTGGGTGATAAATACGGATTTAAATTCAACACGTTCACACACATTCTCGAAGGCTATAAGGTTGCCGACAAAATGAAAGTGCACGGATCAAGTGCTTCTACCTTCTCGGATTGGTACTACTATAAAGTAGAGGTTACCGATGCCATCGCATACAATGCAGCGATCATGCAGAAAGTAGGACTCAATGTTTGTATCAATTCAGATGATGCAGAAATGGCACGTCGCCTGAACCAGGAGGCCGGTAAAGTGGTACGCTATGGTGGTGTTTCTGAAGAAGAGGCGCTGAAAATGGTAACCCTCAATCCTGCGAAAGCCTTACACATTGAAGACAAGGTGGGCAGCATTAAAGCAGGTAAGGATGCAGATATCGTTATCTGGAGCGACAACCCTTTAAGCATCTATGCAAAATCAGAAAAAACAATTGTAGATGGTATTGTTTATTGGGACAGAGAAAAGGATGCTGATCAGCGCAAGAAAATTGCTGCTGAAAGATTCCGTCTGGTACAAAAGATGATCGGTGAAAAAAGAACCGGTGGTGCAGGCGCTGTTCGTCCGGCAGAACCCAGCATACAGATCCTGTTAAGCTGTGGCGACCACGATCACAAAGATGGTTTGTACACTGTTGATTTACAGGAGGGTGAATTGTTAAATAAATAAACTGACCGATTATGAAAAAAATATTCAGCACATTAAGCGCAATACTTCTGATCGCCGGTTTTGTAAAGGCGCAGGAAGTTGTTTATCCGGCAAAGGAATTCAAGGGCCGCACATATATAACCAATGGTACCGTACACGTAGGCAACGGAACCGTTCTGGAAAACGCTACAATTGAAGTTAGCAACGGAAAGATCACCAATATTGGTACCGGTATTTCTGTATCAGGAAGTGATTCCAAAGTAATAGATGCAAAAGGAAAGCACGTTTATCCGGGATTGATCCTTCCTTCAACCGATCTCGGCCTGAAAGAAATTGGGGCGGGTGTAAGAGCAAGTAATGATGTTACTGAGCTGGGAGACTTCAATACCAATATCCGTTCGATCACCGCATACAATACTGATTCGAGAGTAATTGGTGTTCTGCGCTCAAACGGAATTTTGTTGGCAAGTGTTACACCGGAAGGTGGCGTTGTTAGTGGCTCATCCAGTGTAGTACAATTAGATGCCTGGAACTGGGAAGATGCGGCATATAAAATGGATGCCGGCATGCACCTGAACATGCCAAGCTTTATTACCCGTTTCGGCAGAAGAGGCGGTGGTGGCGGTTTTCCGGGTGGTTTTCCCGGAGCCGGTGGCGGCGCGGGTGCCGATCCTGCAAAAGCAGCATTGGACAAAGTAGAAGAGATCAAGTCTTTCTTCCGTCAGGCAAAAGCTTATCTGGCCGAGCCTACACATAACAGCACCAATCTTAAATTTGAAGCAACCAAAGGCCTGTTCGACAAAAAACAAAAATTGTTTGTGCATGGCGACCAGGTAAAACAAATGTTGATCGCGATCGACTTTGTAAAAGAATTTGGATTTGATGTAGTGATCGTAGGCGGCAGCGAAAGTTTCCAGATCGCAGACCTGTTAAAGGCTAACAATATTTCTGTGATCCTTAGTGAGCAGCATGCACTTCCTGCTACTGAAGACGACGATATAGACCAGCCTTATAAAACGCCTGGTGTATTACAAAAGGCTGGGGTTTTGTTTGCATTGAATGATGCCAGCGATAATGCACGTTACCGTAACCTTTCTTATAATGCAGGTACGGCAGCCACTTATGGCCTTACCAAAGAACAGGCCTTACAGTCTATCACCCTGAATGCTGCAAAGATTTTAGGGATCGATGACAAGACCGGCTCTCTCGAGAAAGGCAAGGATGCCAATATTGTTGTAACAGACGGAGATCTGCTGGATATGAAAAGCAGTACCGTTACCAACGCGTTGATCCAGGGCAGAGAAGTAAGCCTGGATAACAAACAGAAACAGCTGTATGAAAGATATAAATACAAATATGGTATCAAATAATTGATCACGCACTTGTATATGATTTAGAAGCCCTCACATTTTGTGGGGGCTTTTTATTTGTGCGGGTAATAATTTTTTGTCATACACAATGGATTGTAACCGCCCATCGTACAAAGTTTCCGTCTATCGTAGTTGTAGAGTCTTTAACAGTGTTAGGCCTGTAACCTTTTTAGATTTACCACGTTTCCTTTCGTACATGGCAATGCTTTGCCTACCAAAAACGTGTTTATGAAATCTATCTTGCTTGCTTTTTTCTTCCTTCTGATTGTTCTTACCGTATCTGCACAGCAGGAGAAGGTGGTAAGAAAACTGCCCGCTGTTCGCACAACGCAAAAGATTGTGATCGACGGAATTCTTAACGACGAGGCGTGGAAATCTGCACCGATTGCTACCGATATGGTAGAATGGAGACCCACCTTTGGCAAAGTAGAGAACGATAGAAACAAAACAGAGATCAGGATCTTGTATGATAATGCCGCTATTTATATAGCCGGTTTTTGTCATGAAGCGAACAGAGACAGCATCTCTACAGAACTCGTAGGTCGCGATGTAGTGGGTGTGAATGATTTTGTGGGCGTTCTGTTTGATACGTATAATGATCAGATCAATGGCTTTGGATATTATGTAACACCGCTTGGAGAACAGTTTGATGCCAAATATTCATCAAATGGAGAAGATGCCAGCTGGAGTAGTGTATATGAAACACAGGCAAAGATCGTTGACGGTGGTTGGGTATTTGAAATGCGTATTCCTTATTCTGCCATCCGATTCAGCAGTGTGAATAAACAGGATTGGGGAATTAATATTACACGAAGAAGAAGAAAGAGTGATCAACAGTATATGTGGAACCCAACCAATCCTACAGTTGGCGGAAACTTCTTTGCGCAATTTGGTTTATGGACGGGTGTTGAAAATATTAAACCGCCGGTACGATTATCTTTTTCTCCCTATATATCTACCTATGTAAACCACTATCCGTACAACGATCCTGCCATAAAAAATACAGCCACGTCTATCAACGGCGGTATGGACGTAAAATATGGTATCAACCAATCGTTTACATTGGACATGACGCTGATACCGGATTTTGGTCAGGTACAAAGCGACAACCAGGTATTGAACCTTACTCCTTTCGAAGTGAAGTATAATGAGAACCGGAGTTTCTTTACCGAAGGAACAGAGTTGTTTGGAAAAGGCAATATATTTTATAGTCGTAGGATCGGTGGTCAGCCCTTACATTTTTATGATGTGGCTTCTCAATTAAAAACCGGAGAAACGATCGATAAAAATCCGGGTGAAGACCGATTGATCAATGCCACAAAAGTTAGTGGCAGAACAGCATCGGGCCTGGGTATTGGGTTCTTTAACGCCATAACCGCTCCGCAATACGCAACGGTTAGCGCAGACGGAAAAGACCAGCGGAAAATACAAACCGATCCGCTTACCAACTATAATATCATCGTGTTTGACCAGTCTTTAAAAAGGAACTCAAGCGTTTCGTTTATCAACACCAACGTAACAAGGGCCGGAAAGGATTATGATGCCAATGTATCTGCGGTACTCTGGGACCTGTATGATAAAAAGAATGACTGGAATCTGTTTGGTAAAATTGGCGAGAGCCAATTGATCGGATATTTACCGGGCGGTAAAACAGAGAACGGGTATACACACAATATAGGTTTTGGTAAAACGGGCGGCCGGTTTAACATGAACTTTTCGCAAGAGCTTGCTGATAATAAATACAGCAGCAATGATATGGGGTATTTCACCAACAATAATTTTCTTGACCACAGTTTGTGGATGGGTTATAAATGGGTGAAACCCAAGGGTTGGTTTAACCGGCTCAATTCAAACTTCAACGCGTATTACTCGGTTAGGTTTAAACCATGGGACTACCAATCAGCAAGGGTGAATGTGAATTTGAACGGACAGTTGAAAAGCCTTTGGTATGTGGGTACGTTTGTTACCGCATTTCAGCAACAGAATGATTTTTACGAACCCCGTGTAGCGGGTCGTGTATTTAAGCGCCCCGGCAGGTATACTTTGGGCGGATGGTTTGAATCGAATTATGCTAAACAATACTCGGTTTCTTTTGAGACAGATATATCGGGCTCGGCAAAATATAAATCAACCGGATTGGATCTATTTATCCAGAACCGTTATCGCTTCAATAAAAAATTGACCATCAGCGCCAACACCAATCTGTCGTTCTATAATAATAATATCGGCTATGCCGCTGTAGTGGCAGACAGCGTGTTCTTTGGTTTGCGTAAAAGAAATACAGTAGAAAATATTTTTACGATCAAATACAATTTCAATAATAAGATGGGGCTTAGTTTGCGCACCCGCCATTACTGGAGCAAAGTGGATAACCGCCAGTTCTATGTGCTACAGCAAAGCGGTTCTTTGTCGCCGGTTAACAGCCAGCACAATGAAGCCAACTATAATGTGAATTATTTTAATGTAGACATGGTATATACCTGGCAGTTTGCCTTGGGAAGTTTTGTAAATATTGTGTGGAAGAACTCCATCGGAACGTTCGACCAAACTGTGAGCGATCCGTATTTCAAGAATCTGGGCAACACATTAAGCGCTCCTCAATTAAACAGTCTTTCGTTGCGGGTGATCTATTTCCTTGATTATCTATCGCTTAAGAAAAAATAGTCGGGGGCTCAATTTTTTAATTTCTATCGCGGGTTTTGTTACCTTAGCCAAATGGGTAAAAAACTGTTTCTGTTAGATGCGTTTGCTTTGATCTATCGGGCTTATTATGCGCTGATACGCAACCCCCGGATTACCTCAAAAGGAAGAAACACCAATGCCCAGTTTGGTTTTACCAACACGTTGTTTGAGCTCATCAACAAAGAAAAACCAACCCATCTTGCGGTTTGTTTTGATACACACGCACCAACAGAACGCCACACCGATTTTACGGATTATAAAGCCAATCGACAGGAGGCCCCGGAAGACCTGCTGGCTTCTATACCGGATATTAAAAGGATCATTGAGGGTTTCAATATTCCCGTTGTGGAACTGGACGGCTATGAGGCAGATGATGTGATTGGTACCGTTGCCTGGCAGGCAGCAGATCTGGGTTACGAAGTATATATGGTAACCCCCGACAAGGATTATGGTCAGTTGCTGATCCACCCAAGCGTGTATATCTACAAGCCACCATCCTTCGGAAATCCAGAAGAGATCCTTACCGCAGAAAAGATCTGTGCCAAATGGGATATACAAAGAGTGGAACAAGTAATTGATATGCTGGGGCTGATGGGCGATGCCGTGGATAATATACCCGGTATTGCCGGTGTGGGCGAAAAAACAGCAGCCAAGCTGTTGAAAGAATATGATTCTCTCGAAAATATTTTAGCCAACGCCGATAATATCAAAGGGGCGCTTGGAGAAAAAGTACGTAACGGAAAAGAGATGGCCATCATGAGCAAAAAGCTCGCAACCATTATAACCAATGTGCCGGTTTCTTTTCATGAAGAGGATTATCGTTTGAAAGAATGGAACAAAGAGTCGCTGGTGGAAGTATTTACCGAGCTTGAATTTAAAACACTGGGTAAACGGATCCTGGGTGATGAGTTCAACGCCTTTCATTCTGCGCCACAAAGTGTTCAGACAGATCTGTTTGGCAACACAATCAAATCAACCCAAAAAGAAAAAGCTTCCGCAAAAAAAGAAGAGGCCGAGATCATTACCGGAGAAACCAGTTCGGGATTACTGGCAGAGAAGAATATTAATAATACCGAACACAATTATATTCTGGTTCAATCCAAAGAAGACATCAAAGCCCTGCTTGAAACACTTTTGAAGCAAACAGAGATCTGTTTTGATACAGAGACCACCAATATAGATGCCAATGAAGCGGAGCTGGTGGGCATGAGTTTTTCAATAACAAAGGGCGAAGGGTATTATGTGCCCTGTCCGGCGAATAAAACAGAAACGCTTGCCATCCTTGATGCGTTTGCTCCCTTGTTTACATCAACTTCTGTTAACTGGGTGGGTCAAAACCTGAAATACGATATGCTCGTATTAAAATGGTATGGCGTAGAATTAAAGGGAACCACCTTTGATACCATGCTTGCTCACTATCTGATAGAACCCGAGGGCCGCAGAAGCATGGACCTGTTAAGTGCACAGTATCTTGGATACGAACCCGTACATATTGATGAGTTAATAGGCAAGAAAGGAAAGTTGCAGGGAAACATGCGCGACGTAGAAATAGAAAAAGTAAAAGAGTACGCCGCGGAAGACGCCGATATTACGCTACAACTCAAACAGGTGTTTGTTCCGCTTTTGAAAGAGAAAGAGGTGCAGCGTGTTTTTGAAGAAGTGGAGAATCCGCTTGTGCGCGTATTAACCGATATGGAATTTGAGGGTGTAAAGATCGATGTAGGGTTCCTGAACGATTACAGCAAAGAGCTGGAAAAAGACGCCAAACAATTTGAAGAGAATGTATATGCAACCGCCGGTGTTCGTTTTAATCTGGCATCTCCTAAACAATTAGGCGAAGTGTTGTTTGAAATATTGAAGATCGACCCCAAGGCCAAGAAAACAAAAACGGGCCAATACGCAACGGGAGAAGACGTTTTGCAAAAGCTGGCGAACAACAATCCCATCGTAGCAGATATTCTGGGTTTCCGCGAATTAACCAAACTCAAGAGTACTTATGTAGATGCGCTGCCGCAGATCATCAACAGCAAAACCGGCAGGGTACACACTTCGTATGCACAGGCTGTTGCAGTTACAGGAAGATTGAGCAGCAATAATCCTAACCTGCAAAACATTCCCATTCGCAGCGATCGGGGCAGAGAAATTCGGAAAGCTTTTATTCCGCGCGATAATGGCCGTGTATTAATAAGCGCCGATTACTCACAAATAGAATTGCGCATTGTAGCCGCCATCAGCGGTGATCCGAATATGTGTGAGGCCTTTAAACAAGGTAAAGACATTCACACCGCCACGGCAGCTAAAGTGTATAATATTGAAGAGTCGGCCGTAACAAAAGAAATGCGTTACAAAGCAAAAAGCGTGAACTTCGGAATTATCTACGGGCAAGGTGCGTTTGGTCTGGCCGATAATCTTGGCATCCCCAGATCAGAAGCGAAGGAGATCATTGATAATTATAAGAAGGAGTTTGTGGGCATTACTTCTTATATGGAAGACACGATCAAATTTGCACAGGCCAATGGATATGTACAAACCCTGATGGGTAGAAAGCGCTGGTTGAAGGATATCAATTCTTCTAACTTTACCGTTCGCGGTTATGCAGAACGAAATGCGATCAACTCGCCCATACAGGGTACCGCAGCCGATATGATCAAACTGGCGATGATCAAGATCCATAACGAAATGAAAAAAGGATCCTGGCAATCGAAAATGATCCTGCAGGTGCATGATGAATTAGTGTTTGATGCCGCGATAGAAGAAGTAGACGATCTGAAAAAACTGATCCTGGATAATATGACAAGCGCCATGATCTTACCGAACGATGTTCCTGTAGAAGCAGAAGTGGGTTCGGGAACGAATTGGTTGGAGGCGCATTAAACCCCCAACACCCCGAAGGGGGAGTTAAATGATTACACCATGACAAACGAGCAAACGATCAACAGGTTTTATACTGCTTTTCAGCAGCTGGATTATGCTTCTATGCAAGCCTGTTATCACGTAGAGGCCGTATTCAACGATCCCGCATTTGGATTGCTGGATGCGAATGAGACCAAAGCTATGTGGGAGATGTTGTGTAAGCGCGCGAAGGACTTCTCTTTGGTGTATGGAAACATCCAACTGCTGGATGAGGAATATACCACCTGCAACTGGACAGCATCTTATCTGTTTTCTAAAACAGGGAGAAGGATCGTGAACAAGATCACAGCGCACATGCGGTTTAAGGATGGATTGATCATTGAGCATACGGATGCGTTTGATATCTATCGTTGGTCGAGACAGGCATTTGGTTTAACCGGGCTGTTGTTTGGGTGGTCATCTTTTATGCATAAGAAAATTCAGCTGCAGGCAAAGATCGGTTTGCAGAAATTCATGAACGAGTAACCGTTCAAAACTTACATCAGCGAGAACGCCAGCATTGAACATTCGGCCGCACCCAGGATCAACAAAAAGATGCGGGCCCAATGAACCATTCCCGTTTCGCCGTCTTTGCTTCTGGCTGCTATGTAAATGCCGGCCATTCCCAACAACAACAAACCCAGGATCTGTTTGCTGAACGAAAGTTCGGGCAGCCCCAAAACAGATTGATAGCTAAGTGTGCTTGCCTTTTGTGAACGGGCGTCCAGCATAAACCAAGAGCAGATAGCGTATACGCCGGGTGCAATAAACAGCAGCGCTAAGGCAAGACCGATCCTGTTTTTCATTCAATTAAGTTAGGGCTTCCTTCGCCGAATTAATCGATTTCTTATATTTAAGGTATGAACTGGACCTTCTTTGTTAAAAGCATCTGGCTGATCGGCGGCCGCTACTTTATGATCGCGGGGATCGCTTTTCTGATCTTTTATGTGGCCTGGCGAAATCGCTTTTTTTACAGAAAGATCCAGAACCGTTTTCCAAAGAATTCAGATTATCTGCGCGAAATGGGTTATTCGTTTATAACCATCGCTATTTTTTCTTTTGTTTCGGTGATCCTGTTCAATCATCCGAAAGTGGCACCACATACAACGCGCTATCTCAATATCAGCGACCATGGATGGTTCTATTATTTTGCACTGTACCCGGTAATGTTCTTTATGCACGATACCTATTTCTATTTTGCGCACAGGCTCATGCATCATAAACGATTGTTCAACTGGTTTCATCTGGTTCACCATAAATCTGTGAACCCTTCTCCCTGGGCAGCCTATGCCTTCCACCCCTTAGAGGCAGTTGTGGAAGTGGGCATAGTGATCATCTTTCTGTTTACGATCCCTATTCATAAAACACACCTGATCCTTTTTTTTCTGATGATGATCGTCTATAATGTGTATGGGCATCTGGGCTATGAGCTGTATCCAAAAGGCTTCAGCAGGTCGGCCCTGGGTAAATGGATCAACACTTCGGTTAACCACAACCAGCACCATCAATACTTTAAGGGGAATTACGGTTTGTATTTTCTTTTCTGGGACCGGGTGTTTGGAACCGTTCGCGAAGACTATGATGATCGTTTTGAGGAAGTAAAAAACCGCCGGTCTGCGGTATAATATTTTTTTATTTTTTCTTATAGATGGGCACCGTGCTACAAGGTTCTCCATACATAATACTCTTTACAAAAGGCCGAAGCTTATTGGTGATCTCCACATAGGCTTCCTGGGGTATATCCACTTCTCCGCAACCTTTTACAACAATGCGCTTATCGGTAAAATCTTCTCCTTTTACAGAAGCCAGATTTTTTAACAGGAGTGTGCTGATCAATTTTTTTTCATCCCCAAAAACAACATTGGCGGCAATGGGTTGGAGATAGCTGGCCACCAGCATATATGCCCACATAGGAATGATCGCATCGGCAGAACAGGTGATGGCAACATGGGCATTGGCATATTGATCCCATTCGGTGGTTAATAATGCCCCACGGAAATCCTTTTCTTTCAGGATCAGCTCCATAAACAGGTATCCCTTCAGGTCAAATGTTTTGATCTCGCCTTTTGGATAATATTCTTCCAGATCAAAACTGATCAGTCCGCTTTCTGCCACCTTGTTTACAAACACTTCACTCATGCCGTTCTTTTTACAAGACAAAGTTACAACTCTTCGGGAAATGTGGTTTTCGGTATCCGTAAAACAAAAGCCCGTTGCGGTTGGCAACGGGCTTTTGTAAATATGATCAGTAGTCTATTAATAGAACTTAGAGCGGCTATCCTTGATGGTGGCTGCTTTTTTCAAAGCCTCAAAACCACGGTAAGACGACATTTTTGCCGCCTGTATCAGGTTTTGTTTGATCGTAGCCACATCTGCGATGGCTGCTTTTGCACCATTGCTTTCGATCTTGATAGAAAATACGCCCGTTGCGCCTGCAATGGGCTCACTCGCTTTTCCGGCAAGATTCTTATTGAATGCTGCGCCAATAATTTTGGGCTCACTACCTACACCGGAAATAAACGGAGCGGCAAAACTCAGACTGTCTGCGCGCAGAACCGGAGCGCCGGTACTGGTAGAATAAGATTCCAGCGAGTTACCCTTGAATTTGCTTTCAATGATCAGCTTCGCTTTTTTCTCGTTGCGGATAATCGTTTCAACCGTTGGTCTTGCTTCGGCAACCGAAGCGGTGCCGGCTTTGTTTACTGCTGTAACAATAGCTACTACATACTTATCTCCCACCTGGGTTGGTTCAGAAACATCACCGGCGCTGTGCTCATATGCCCAACGAACCAATGAACGACTTTGTCCTAATCCGTTAATGGTGAAATCATTTTGTTTGATATCGTTCGCGATCAGGATCTGTCTGTTCTCTTTAACCGCATTGGCATTGAAAGCTTTTGCATTTTTTCCTGAAACGGCAAACTGAGCCGCGGCGGTACTTGCAGCGGTTTCTGTTTCATTGCTGGTAAGGATCGGTTTAGACAGATAAGCGATCTTGTAAACGGGGTTTACATTCTTTTGTCCCAACACTTCCATATAGTGGTAACCGAATTCTGTTTTAACAACACCCTTGGTTCCTACGGGTTTATCGAAAGCATAATCATTGAAGGCAACGGCCATTTGTCCCTGAGGAAAGAAATCATACAAGCCGCCTTTTTCTTTACTTCCCTGATCATCAGAATATTTGGTAACCATGGCATTAAAATCAGCACCTCCTTTGATCGCTGTTTCAATACTGTCGATCATTTTTTTCGCAACGCTGTCCGGACGCACTACCTGTCCGCTTCTTGGATCAACGGTACCAATCAGGATGTGGCGAACTTTTGCACTGTCGGGCCACTGTTTGGTTCCAAGCATTTTAGCCACAACATAAGTATTGGCATCCAGGTAAGGGCCGTATAAGCTACCTACCGGCGTTTTTACCAATGAGTCTTTATTCACCTGCTGCATTCTTGCCTTGCTTACATAGCTATCATAATAAGGCATTTCAGAACCCACTTTGGTTAAGAAAGACTGTGCGTCTTTGGCAGCAGCAAACTCAGCTTTCAGGCTTAATACCTGGTTTAGTGCATTGGCAGAATCGGCGCCGCTTGGAGCAGCACTGTATGCTACATAAGAGAGATTACGTGTTTCTTCTGTTTTTTTATACTCTTTGGCATGTTTGCTTACATAGGCAGCGATCTCATCGTCGCTAACTTTTGCTGTGCTGTCGTTGATAGACAGATAAGGAACATATACATAAGAGAAAGAAGTAACCGCATTTTGATCTGCCTGCTGTTTTTCAAGCAACCACTTAGGCACATAGGCGGCCTGCATTAACAGGTTCTGGTATTTATTACGCAGGGTTTGCTGAATGGCTGGTGTGATATATACACTGTTGATCGTTTTGATCTGCTCGGTATTCTTGCTTTTCTTCAACTGTGCAAAAGCCTGGCGGGCATCGTTTGCTTTGAATTCACCTGTTTTAGGATCTGTAAACTCCTGTTTCAAAGGAGAGTTATCGCCAAAAAGGATATCACTCAGCTCTTTAGGGGAAACCTGAAGGCCCAATTTCTCATATTCCTGGCCCAACACCACTCTTTCTACTTCCTGGTTCCATAAAGAACCGATCAGCTGGTCGCGCTGAGCGCCCTGTGGTCCGTACATGCGTTCCTGCATGGCTAATTTCTCTTCAAAATCAGCGCGTTCTATCTTTTCACCATTCACTTTTCCGATGGTGGTTGTGTTAGAAAACGTGCTTCCGCCGCGCCTAACGCCATCCTGCAGAATAAAGGCAATCAAAGCCAGCGCTATGAAACCGAAGAGTATCCACGCACCTTTGTCACGAACCCGTTGAATTACAGACATAATAGTTTAATTAATTAATGATTTTGGTCCCGCTTTTCGTACATGTTTTGCGGGGGGCAAAAATAAGGGAATAAAACATTAGAACAAATTGTGGAAAACCTATTTAATTGCAGGAAAGACAAGGATTTCCGGTGGAATATTGAATATTGAACAAGGAATATTGAATGTTGAAGTAAAAAGGCAGGCTAAAAGCCTGAAAATGGCCGGGAAGAGGTGCTGATATATCAAAAGAGAAATCCACATCCTGCTGTGCAAAAGGGTGTTTTTCGGTGGAAAAGCCGGCTTTTTTCGGTTGAGATTGTGGAAAGAGGAGGAATAAACTTCAGTAAACGGTATCTGTTTCAGGGTTTTGGCAAAATTCACTTGCAGTTTATCCCTGTTAATGCACAGTGACGCGCCGGTGGATAATGAAAGAATGTAAATGTGAACAGCGTAATACACAGATGTTAAAAAACTAACGGATCCCTTTACTAATAGCGAAATCATCTGTGGATTATATGGTTAATATCCGTGGATAAGCCTCAGGTAATTAACTTTGCGCTTTGGGGATAAGTAAGTTTTCCCGATATCCACACCCGTAATAATAGTAGTTAAGTTTTATAAAAAGGTATTATTAGATACTATTACAAGAGTTATGAACATTGATAAAAACACGATTTCAGAAAAAGGTTTTTTAGATCTTGAGATTGATCCGCGTCTGGATTTATTTGCCGAGATTGAGCGTCTAAAGAAAGAGAAGAATGCCGTTATCCTTGCACATTTTTACCAGGAGCCTGATATCCAGGATGTGGCAGATTTTATTGGCGATAGTCTGGGGCTTGCCCAGAAAGCCAAACAGACCGATGCTGATATCATTGTTTTTGCCGGCGTACACTTTATGGCCGAAACAGCCAAAATACTCAACCCCACCAAAAAGGTTCTATTACCCGATCTGAAAGCCGGATGTTCCTTAGCGGATAGTGCTCCCACAGATCTGTTTAAAACATTTAAGGATAAACACCCAGACCACCTGGTGATCTCTTATATCAATTGTACTGCAGAGATAAAGGCATTAAGCGATATTATCTGTACCAGCAGTAATGCAGAAAAGATCATTGAAAGTGTTCCAAAGGATCAACCTATCTTATTTGCACCGGATAAAAATTTAGGTGCCTGGCTCAATAAAAAAACGGGCAGGAATATGCTGTTGTGGAACGGGGCCTGTATGGTACACGAGATCTTTAGCCTGGAGAAAATAACCAAACTCAAGATCAGACACCCAAAAGCAAAATTGATTGCCCATCCGGAATGTGAAGAAGTGGTATTGGCAATAGCCGATTATATAGGTAGTACCACACAGTTATTAAAATACTCACAATCCGACAGGTGTAACGAATATATAGTGGCAACTGAAACCGGTATCCTGCACCAGATGCAGCAAAGCAGCCCCAATAAGACCTTTATTCCGGCACCACCTAATAACAACTGTGCCTGCAATGATTGTCCGTATATGAAGCTGAATACACTGGAGAAACTCTATCTCTGCATGCAATATGAATTACCGGAGATCACGATGGATGAGAGCCTTCGTCTGGCCGCAAAAAAACCGATGGACCGAATGATGGATATCAGCCAGAAAGCAGGATTGATCGGTTAATAAATAAGGTTTGTTTGGGTTGTATGTATACTCAGTAAACGAAAACACAAGCAAAATAAAATATCTTACCCGCTAATCTTTTTTCATGACGGATCAGAAGTCAGGCTTCTTTCAAAAGTTCTTCCGCATAGCGCTGGCTTTATTGCTTACGCTTTGTTTGCTTCGTGTATTTGAATACGTGGCCGTTGCTTCTAAATCATTTGCCATTCAATCTTACCGGTTTGAATTAGTGGGTGTGGTGTATGATGTATGGCTTTGGCTGATCTATTGCGGTATCCTTTTTTTTCCAACCCTTGTTTTATATAAACTGAATAAACGGGCAGGAATCTTATTATTCCATACACTCAATATCCTGTTCATTATTTGTTGTATTGGACTACTGATTACTTTCTCAGAAAGAAATACACCTTTCGATCATGAATTATTTACCAGAAAGAGTAAGGATACGATCGATACAGTTAAACAGATGCTGGGGTCTGGCATAAAACCCTATGTTCCTTTTTTCATTTACCTGCCTGCTTATTTTATTCTCTATTATGCGCTTACCCAAAAAATAACCGCACCTAAACCCCTTTTAACGTCAGCAACTATTTTAACGGTACTTGCGCTTCTCTTCACCCGCTTCGCCAATCCATCGCCCGATTGGTTCAAACAAAGCTCTGCGTACTATTTAACCACCAATAAACTGAGTTACTGGATCAACGACAGTTATCATTACCTGTTTGCAAAAAACGACAGGAATGCGCCAAGCCTCGCAGAAGAGATCGGGTTTTATCATACCAACCACCCATTCAAATTCACCAGCAGTGAATATCCCCTGATGCATCAAAATACAGATGCAGATGTATTGGGTAATTTCTTTAACCTGAATGCCACAACACCCAATATTGTGATCCTGGTGGTTGAAGGGTTATCGCGTGATTTTAGCGGGGCCAATGCGTATGCGGGAAGTTTCACACCCTTTCTTGATTCATTATCAAAGAAGAGTTTAACCTGGGATAATTTTTTAAGCACGGCTCCCGGAACCTTTGCGGCACACCCTGCCATCTCCGGATCGCTTCCTTATGGGAAACGCGGATTCTCTATCATGAACGTGATGCCCGATCATTTATCGCTGATCAAGATCCTGCGCAGCAATGGGTATTATGCAAGGTTTCTTACGGGCTTTAATCCCGACTTTGATAATATGGGCGGCTATATCCGTTTGCAGGGAACCGATTTTATTTTATCACATTATTCATCAAAGTATAAAGAGATGGGTGTGGGTAAAGAAGGCTGGTCTATGGGCTATCCCGATGATGCATTGTTCAGCCGCAGTTTTGAAGTGATCGATTCTGTAAACAAACAACCCTATCTTAATATTTATCATACCGGAACCACTCATCTTCCCTATTTATTTGCACAGAAAAGACAATACGAAAAAAAGTTTGATCAGAAGCTGAAGACCATGAATGTAACGGCACCGATCAAAAGAACACTGGGTGAAACCAAGGAAGTGCTGGTAACCTTTATGTTCTCTGATGATTGTTTGCGCAAATTCTTCAGCGACTATGCCAAACGACCGGAGTATGGCAACACGGTTTTCTTTATCACCGGCGATCACCATATCGGATCTTTTCCAACGATCGGCGAAATTGATGATTACCATGTACCCTTCCTCATCTATTCTCCGATGTTGAAGAAGGGAGAAAAATTCTTATCGGTCAATTCGCACAATAATATCGCACCCACCATTGCTTCTTTTCTTGCAAAGAATTTTCATTTCAATACGTATCCGCAGGAAGTTCATTGGATGGCCGGTGTGCTGGATACGGCCAAAGCATTCAGGAACCAGCAATCCATGCCGTTTATGTCGTGGGGGCGCGAGATCAATGATTATCTCTGGCGCGATTATTTTATTTCTGAAAACCAGTTATACAAACTGCGCCCGGATCTTACACAGGAAAAGATCGTGAATGATTCCATCAAAAAACACATGATCCGCCTTCGCAGTAATTTTGAAGCGATCAATGCGTATGTGTGCGACAGCAATAAAGTATACCCGGCAAAAAAAGAGCTGTTACCCGGAAAGAAAGAGCTGTTGCTGGATTATACAGACAGCAGCGCCAGAAGGATCAAAACAGCGCAGCCCGATACCAGCCTGATGCCCATTTTTAAATTACCGAAGGGATATAAATTCTTATACATAGAATTCTACGCTGCAGCCAATATTGAAGGAGAAGACACAGACAAATATCCAACCGTTCGGTTTGCGCTGATCGATACCAGAAACCGGGGAAAGAAATTTTTATACTGGAGCAAGCGCGACCTGGCAACGCTCAGCAGAAATGAATTTCAACCCAAACGGTGGAACGATATTACTACCAACGACATGTTTACGCTGAGTGATTACAGCAACGTGAAAGACCTTTATTATGAATTGGCCCTTTTTAACACACCACCCGGTATAGATCTGCAGATAAAGAATATGCGGCTTAGGGT
This sequence comes from Chitinophagaceae bacterium, assembly GCA_947455605.1. Classification (GTDB taxonomy): domain Bacteria; phylum Bacteroidota; class Bacteroidia; order Chitinophagales; family Chitinophagaceae; genus Sediminibacterium. Next base: position 24,945 of record CANGOX010000009.1, on the reverse strand, counting down.
GTATGGAGTAAAATAAAATCCGGGGGCCCGGGGAGCAATATTTATTTAACCGCAAAGGCGCAAAGACACGAAGGGGCGCTAGGAAAAGAACGTTAATTTTGCCACATGTCAATTCGCGAAAGATTCAATTTGGTTTTTGAAAAAGAACTGCTGGATGAAATAGAAAAGAAGGGCGTACCCGTTTCTGTAAAAGCCGGGGAAACCATTATGGATATTGGCCAGACCGTTCGCACCATGCCCATCATTCTTTCCGGATCGATCAGGGTTTCCAGAACGGATGAAGACGGAAGAGAGATCCTGTTGTATTATGTAAACCCAAACGAAAGTTGTGCCATGACCTTTACCTGCTGTATGCAGCAACATGCCAGCGAAATAAAAGCTGTAGCTGAGGAAGATGTGGAGATGCTGGCCATACCTGTTGGTTCTATGGATGAGTGGATGGCCAAATACGCCAGCTGGAAAAGCTTTGTAATGCGCACCGTACAAAACCGCTTTCATGAACTATTGAAAACGATCGATCAGATAGCCTTTCAGAAACTGGATGAACGACTGATCAACTATTTAAAAGAAAAAGCAAAGACCACCGGCTCCAGCCTTTTGAATATTTCTCACGAACAGATCGCCAAAGAACTGGCCAGTTCACGGGAAGTGATCTCCCGGCTGTTAAAAAAGCTGGAAACAGATAAAAGACTACTTCTCTACCGAAACCAGATCAAACTCCTCCGCGAAATGTGACTTATGTCACATTTTACTCCGAATGCCCTGTTTAGCTTTGTGATCTAATCAAAGTCAAAACAATGAAAAAGAACATGGGCAACACAGACAGAACCCTCCGCATCATTATCGCGGCCATCTTTGCAGCACTCTATTTCAGCAACACCGTTCCGGGAACCCTTGGGTTGGTACTACTGGTTTTGGGAATTGTATTTGTATTGACCAGTTTTATCGGGTTTTGTCCACTTTACCTGCCATTCGGCATCAACACCTGTAAAATCAAGGAGAAATAATCATGACACACGAAATAGAGGCCCAATGGATGGGCAAGATGCAATTCAATGCGTTGGTAAACGGACATACGATCGTGATGGACGCGCCGGAAAGGGTGGGTGGTGAAGACCATGGTCCGATACCTAAACCGTTTGTATTATCGGCGCTCTCCGGCTGCACGGGAATGGACGTGATCGCCATATTGCGCAAGGCAGATAAACCCGTAACTGATTTTAATATTAAGGTTATTGGCGAGATCAGCAAGGTGCCTCCGATCGAATATGTGGCCGTGCACGTGTTGTACGAGTTTGAAGGAAGCGAAGAGAATAAGGCAGCAGCATTACAGGCCGTAACCGATTCTCAGGAAAAATATTGCGGCGTTAGTCATATGCTGAAAAAGATCATGCCCGTAACCTGGGAAGTAACGTATAATGGAAAGTCTGTTTTCAACAACAAACCCGTTGAAGCGGCTTTATTAAACTAAGAATATCATGTTTGAAGCGATCAGATCGTTGTTTAGAAAAAAGAACCAGGAAAATTATCCTGAGCTGATGGGAAGGGGCGCTCAGATCATTGATGTTAGAACGCCCGGCGAATTCCAGAGCGGACACATACATGGATCGATCAATATTCCGCTGGACACCCTGAAACAAAACCTGTCAAAAATAAAAAAAGACAGACCCGTGATCACCTGTTGCGCCAGCGGTATGCGAAGCCTGTCGGCAAAAAGCATACTTGCCGCCAATGGATTTACAGAAGCATATAATGGCGGTGGATGGGCAAGGCTTAAACAAAAACTGAACAAGTAATGAAGGAAAGGATCTTATATAACTGGCACAGCGTTCGCGTTGTATATCTGGTGATCGGTTTGCTGATCACCGTTTATGCTGCCGTAACCAAAGAGTGGACGGGGCTCTTACCCGGCGCCTATTTTTTGTCGATGGCCGTTTTTCATTTTGGCTGCGCCACGGGTGGGTGTTATGTTGCGCCGATGAAAAATGCAGCAAAGAAAACAGCGTCAACCGAACCCGTGTTTGAAGAAATAAAATAATTACCATGTCAACATTCTCAGAGATCATAAATGGAGAAAAACCGGTGCTGGTAGATTTCTATGCAGAATGGTGTGGTCCCTGTAAGGTGATGAAACCGATCCTGAAAGAACTCAAGACCAAGATCGGCGACAATGCAACGATACTTCAGGTAGATGTTGATAAAAGTCCGCAAACCGCAGGGTTCTACCAGATACAGGGCGTTCCTACACTAATTGTTTTTAAAAAAGGAAAAGCCGTTTGGCGACAAAGCGGCGTGGTTTCTGCAGGAGAGCTGGAAAAAATTATTGCAGCCAATAACTGATCGATCATTCTTTTATATAAGGCAAAGCACCGGGCGCAAGGTCTGTTCTTTCCAGTCTGCGGCGAAGATTTTTAAACGTTGCCACCATTCCCGTAGAGGAAAAACTGTTGATCAATAACACGGGCAGATCACCCCCCGGATCTACCTGTAACTCATACAACACGGATACGTGGTTTTTTCCAACGGGTGTAATGATCCATTTCCCAACAGAGTTTTCTATCCTCACCAGATTTTTTTTGATCGGCTCCCAGCCGGTAACATTGGTTGCGTTGATCGTAACCGTTTTTGATTGTGGGTTCTGGCTTATGGTTACGTGCGAAACAAAATCGCGGTTGCTGGTGGGCCAGGGAAACCGGATCTCAGCATAATAATAGAGTTCGGTTGGTGATACCTGTTTTAATAAACGGGTGTTCTTGCTGTTGTAGATCCATTCATCATATTTGCTCACATCAACAATCACAGTAACGATCCCGGAGAGCGAAGTAGCAAAATCGGCCTCCAGCTTAATGGCGTTTATTTTAGAATCGCCGGTCTTGCGTGAATAGGATTTGATCCCGTCTTTATCAGACCTTAGTTTCCAATCATCCTGCGCAAAACAGCATGCGGTTGCAACAAGTAAGAAACAGAACAAAAAAAGGATCTTTTTCATAAGCGCCCGGGCTGGTATGTGGAAACACAAGATAAGCCAGCAAGGGCCGGCAATAATCCATCTACAAAACAGAACCGGCCCCGAAAACCCGGAAAGGATACAAAAAGGGTTAAAAAACCCGCCTTTTAAAGTATAAATACGCTTTCCCGGTTTCGCGGCCCCTCATATTTTTACCACCAAGACCACAATATCCGGCAAACTAAAACCGTTAGCTAAAAAAATACTAAAAAAATTAGTGTGTATAATTAAAAACCACTACTTTTATGTCTCCATTAAATTTGACCATTAAATACTAACACAATGAGCAATGCAGAAAAACTGAAGGCGTTAAAGCTGACGATCGACAAGATCGACAAGGACTACGGAAAGGGCAGTGTGATGATGATGAATGAAAAAAGCCAGGATGCGATGGAAGTGATCTCTACGGGATCCATCGGGCTGGATGTGGCGCTCGGCGTGGGCGGATTACCTAAGGGAAGGATCATTGAAATATACGGACCGGAATCATCCGGTAAAACAACGCTGGCCATACACGTGATTGCCGAAGCACAGAAAAAAGGCGGTATGTGTGCGATCATTGATGCGGAGCATGCGTTCGATAGCTCTTATGCAAAAAACCTGGGCGTTGATGTTGATAATCTCCTGATCTCTCAACCGGATTATGGTGAGCAGGCTTTGGAGATCGCCGACAGATTGATCTTATCCGGTGCGTTGGATGTGGTGGTGATCGATTCTGTTGCAGCATTGGTTCCTAAAAGTGAACTGGAAGGTGAAATGGGCGACAGCAAAATGGGTCTGCATGCAAGATTGATGAGCCAGGCGCTGCGTAAATTAACGGCAACCATTAATAAAACAAACACTGTTTGCATATTCATTAACCAGTTGCGTGAAAAGATCGGCGTAATGTTCGGAAACCCCGAAACAACAACCGGCGGTAATGCACTGAAATTCTATGCCTCTGTTCGTTTGGATATCCGCCGCATGACGCAGATCAAAGATGGCGACGCAGCAGTAGGTAACCACGTAAAAGTAAAAGTGGTAAAAAATAAAGTGGCTCCGCCGTTCCGCGCAGCAGAGTTTGATATCATTTTCGGAGAAGGGATCAGCAAACTGGGAGAGATCATAGATATGGGGGTGGAACTGGGTATTGTTCAGAAAAGCGGAAGCTGGTTCAGCTATGAGAGCAATAAACTGGGCCAGGGAAGGGATTCTGTGAAGGGCCTCCTGCGCGATAATCCGGAATTGGCCAACGAGATCGAGGCCAAGATCCGGGCAAAAGTGAGCGAGGTAAAAGCCGCCGCCGAAGCATAAATAAGGTTTTTGGGATGGGTTAGTATACAAGGCCGCTCTGTTAAACGGGGCGGCTTTTTTATGTAAAACAGCGATCGTTTTGCCCCCGAATTAGATATATACTATATATAAATAGTATAACAGTGTTATAAAGACAAAAAATGGGTAAAACCACCAGAACTAAGCGAGTGCCGGTAGGCCATCTTTGCTTACATTAGAACATAAATAATTGGCATTGTTCTATTCCCTGGTTAAAATAATGGTGAGGCTGGCGCTTAAGATCTTTTGCAGAGACATAAGTTTGAATAACCGGGATGCTCTGAAAACCCGGGGCCCCCTGCTGCTGGTGGCCAACCACCCCAATTCCTTTTTAGACGCGATCATTATCGGCGCTCAATTCAAAGAAAAGGTCCACTTTCTGGCCCGTGGCGATGCGTTTCATAAGCCCTGGCACGCAAAGCTGCTCCGGATGCTGAATATGATTCCCGTATACCGGCTTAGTGAGGGGCGGGAAAATCTGTATTTAAATGATGCGGCATTTGTAAGAAGCAAGGAGGTTTTATCTCAAAACGGGATCGTATTGATCTTTATTGAGGGCATCTGTGTACACAAACACGCATTACAACCCTTTAAAAAAGGCGCCGCAAGAATTGCCATGGAAAGTAAAGGACTAATGAATTTTCGTGTAATGCCGATCGGTATTGCGTATGATTCATTTGAGCGTTTTGGTAAAAAGATCCGGATAGAGATCGGAAACGCGATAGAAGTAAACAAACTATTGCCATCAGAGGATCCGGCACAAAACTTCCGATACTTTAATACCGTTTTGTATGATGAGATAGCCAAACGAATACAGATACCGGGTGCATCTCCTGCAAAACAAACTGTTTTTTTCTTTCTGTTGGCCATACCCGGAAAAATTTTGCACGCGCCCGTATACTTTTTTGTAAGCAACGCGATCAGAAAAAAAACGGCCGGCACTGTGTTTTATGATTCGGTTTTGTTTGGTGTATTACTGCTGATCTATCCGGTGTATCTTTTGCTGATGGGCTTTTTGCTGGCGGCGCTCGGGCTCTCACCTTTCTTTATCATTATCGTGCTGGTATTACATCCTGTATTCGCCTGGGCATCGGTGCATATGGATAAAAAAAACGAAGCCTGCCGCGAACCATGATAACCGCTACGGTTACCTTATCTTCATACAACGTATCAATAACCCCAACAATGGCAACGATAAAAATAATAGGCATAAGAAAAAGAATTGCATTGGTAGCACACGATCATAAGAAAGCAGACCTGATGGAATGGGCGGTACACAATAAAGTAGAACTGGCCAAACACGAATTGATCGCAACCGGCACAACCGGAAAATTATTGGAAGAATCGCTTGACAGGCCGGTTAAAAAACTAATGAGTGGTCCGCTTGGCGGAGACCAGCAGATTGGTGCGATGATTGCCAATGGAGAAATTGATATGATGTTCTTTTTCTGGGATCCGATGGAAGCACAACCACACGACAGCGATGTAAAAGCCCTGCTACGCCTATGTGTGGCATGGAATATACCCATGGCCTGCGACAGAGCCACAGCAGATTTTATTATGACCTCTCCGTTTATGCACAGCGAATACAAATCCGCACAACCGGATTATGCCGGCTACTTAAACAGGAAGATCAAAAATGAGTAAGATCATTCTCCGCCCATGGCAAAAACAGGATGCACAGGAATTGGCTGCCGTTGCCAATAACCGTAACATCTGGAACAATGTACGGGATGCATTGCCAAGTCCGTATACGGTAATGGACGCGCTGCAATGGATAGTCCATGTGAACGGCCAGCAACCCGTGATCAACTTTGCGATCGTTTGTGAGGGAATGGTGGTGGGTAGCATAGGCTGCCACACCAAAGAAGATATTTCACGAAAGAATATAGAGATCGGTTATTTTGTTGGAGAGCCATACTGGGGCAAGGGTATTGCAACAGAAGCCCTAAAGCAGCTTCTGAATTTTATTACAACAAGATTAGATGTTGTAAGAATTGAAGCACATGTATTTGCACAGAACAAATCTTCGATGAAGGTGTTACAGAAAAACGGGTTTTACCTGGAAGCCATACACAGAAAAGCGGTGATCAAGAATAATGAGATACTTGATGATTATGTGTGGGTGAAATTGATATAGCATACGCCAATCCTAATAACTGATATATGAGAAAGACCCTCTTGCTTATTGCGCTGCTGTTTTGTACCGGCATTTTTGCGCAGGACACGATCACAAAAGCAGATATTCAATCTGCTGCCAAACTGCTCGATCTGAGTTTTACACAGAAAGAAGTAGACACCATGTATGATGGTGTGAAAGAAAACCTGATGGGTTATAAGTTGATGCACAAACAATCGCTCAACAATAATATACCCATGAGTATGTGGCAGAGCCCCGTTTTGCCCGGCATGAAATTCAACGAAAAACAGGATCCGGTAAACTGGAATATTCCGAAAGATGTTGCCTTACCGCTAAACAGGAATGATCTGGCCTTTTATAATATCCTGCAACTGGCTTCGCTGATCAAAAACAAAAAGATCAGCTCGGTTGAACTCACCCAATTCTTTATCGGCCGGTTAAAAAAATATGGCGACACCTTACAGTGTGTGATCTCATTAACAGAAGAGCTTGCCATGCAACAGGCAAAAGCAGCAGATGCAGAAATTGCCAAAGGCAAATACCGGGGTCCCTTACACGGCATTCCTTATGGATTAAAAGATCTGTTTGCTGTGCGCGGAACCAAAACAACCTGGGGTGCGGCACCGTATAAAGAACAGATCGTAGACGAAGACGCCTTTGTGTATACACAATTAAAAAACGCGGGCGCCGTATTGGTGGCCAAATTCACATTGGGTGCTTTGGCTATGGGTGATTATTGGTTTGGTGGAAGAACTAAAAATCCATGGAACACCAAAACAGGATCTTCGGGTTCTTCGGCGGGTTCCACTTCTGCAACAGTTGCAGGATTGGTTCCGTTTGCGATCGGTACAGAAACATGGGGCTCTATCGTATCTCCCTCTTCAACCTGCGGAGCTACCGGGTTGCGCCCAACATTCGGAAGCATCAGCAGAAGCGGTGCCATGACATTGAGCTGGAGCCTGGACAAAGTAGGACCCATCTGCAGAAGCGCTGAAGATGCGGCCGTAGTGTTTAATTATATACACGGAACCGATGGTTGGGATATGAGTGCGGTGAATAAGCCCTTCAATTATAAACCCGCAACGGATATTAAAAAACTGAAAGTAGCGTACGCAAAAAACTACTATGATAAAATAACCGATACCAGCCGTAACGAATGGAAAGTGTTGGAGGCGTATAAAAAAATGGGTGTGCAGTTAATACCGGTTAATTTCCCGGATAGCGGCGTATATAATTTCAACATCATGGATATTGTGATCAGCGCAGAGTGTGCCGCGGCCTTTGATGAGTTTACGCGTTACAATATTGATGATGAAATGACACAACAGGGAAAGAATGATTGGCCCAACAGTTTCCGGGTTTCAAGACTGATGTCGGCTTCCGAATACATCAACGCAAACCGTCATCGCTTTTTATTGATGATGAAAGTGAATGAGGCATTGAAAGATATTGATGTGCTGATATGTCCCACAAGAGGAAGTGGCAACCAGGGCGCTATCACCAATTTAACCGGTCACCCGGTAGTGTGCGTGCCAACGGGTTTTGACAAACGATTCAACATGCCTACCAGTATAACGCTGATCGGGAAGCTGTATGATGAAGCAACGATACTCTTGGCGGCCAAAGCATACCAGGATGCTACACAGTGGGACGAGATGCATCCGCCGATGTTTAAATAATAGAACAAATAAAAAGAAAAGCATCTATGATCAAATCATAGATGCTTTTTTTATGTTAGCACGCGCCGGACTAAAGTCCGAAAAGAAGTCTTTATATTTTTATATCCACGCTCTGAAGAGCGTGGCAGAGGGCCACTCCTTAGGTCATATATTTTTGATTCTCGTCCTTTATTAAACAAGGCCTATAACAAACCCATTCTTATTTCATAAATTGCGATACACATAATCAATCCATACCATATGCGAAAATTATTAGCGGGCGGGCTTTTGGGAGTGCTGGCCTTTTGTCAGACAGTAACGGCACAGAAAACGATCACAGGATTTACAGAAAAAAATTCTGCCAACCAGCAACAGCTGGAACAAAAATTCGACGCCCAGCTGAGTGCAGAAAGGATTGGACAAACGATCAAAGACCTGTCGGCCGTTCCGCACCATGTGGGTTCTGCGGGAGGAAAAGCCGTAGCAGAAAACATACTCGCTAAATACAAGAGCTGGGGATGGGACGCAAAAATAGAAACCTACCAGGTGTTGTTTCCCACACCTAAAACACGTTTGCTTGAAATGCTTTCACCAACGGTATACAAGGCATTATTGAAAGAGCCGGGTTTAAAGGAAGATGCCACATCGGGTCAGGCAGACCAGTTACCCACCTATAATGCATGGAGTGCAGATGGCGATGTAACGGCGGAGCTGGTGTTTGTGAATTATGGATTACCCGAAGACTATGAAGAACTGGATGCGTTGGGTATAGATGTAAAAGGAAAAATAGTGATCGCAAAATATGGCCATAGCTGGAGAGGCATCAAACCCAAAGTGGCGCAGGAACATGGGGCTATCGGATGTCTTATTTATTCTGATCCGAAAGATGATGGATATGTTGCGGGAGATGTATATCCCAAGGGCGCCTTTAAAAATGAGTTTGGTGTACAACGCGGATCGATCATGGATATGGTGATCTATCCGGGCGATCCATTAACGCCGAATATTGGCGCCACAGAAAACGCCAAACGGTTGGACAGATTAGAAGCAACCAATCTTTTAAAAATTCCCGTGTTGCCGATCAGTTATCATGATGCACAACCATTGCTGGAAGCGCTGGAAGGACCGGTAGCACCGGCATCCTGGAGGGGAGGACTACCTTTTACTTATCATGTGGGACCGGGAAAAGCGAAAGTGCATTTAAAAGTAGATTTTGACTGGAAATTAAAACCCGCCTACGATGTGATCGCAACGATCAAGGGTTCTCAATATCCGGATCAGTGGGTAATACGCGGTAACCACCACGATGCATGGGTAAATGGTGCCAGTGATCCGATAAGCGGACAGGCAGCTTTGCTGGAAGAAGCCAAAGCCATTGGCGAACTGGTAAAGACAGGATGGAAACCCAAAAGAACACTTGTGTATTGTGCTTGGGATGCAGAAGAACCGGGGTTATTGGGCTCAACAGAATGGGTAGAAGACCACGCCGCAGAATTACAGAAAAAAGCGGTGGTGTATATTAACTCAGATGGAAACGGAAGAGGCTTTCTGGGCGCTGAAGGGTCGCATGCTTTGGAAACATTGGTAACAGAGATCAGTAAAGACGTGACAGATCCGCAAACCAAGGTGTCCATTTTTGAAAGATCCAAAGCGAACCGGGTGGTGAATGCGTCTGGTGCGAAAGATAAAAAAGAAGCGATGGCAAAAACAACGCTTACGTTAGGTGCGATGGGTTCGGGTTCGGATTATTCTTCTTTTATTCAACACCTGGGTGTTCCATCCCTTGATCTGGGTTATGGTGGTGAGAATGAAGGCGGCGAATACCATTCAATCTATGATTCATACGACGATTACAAACGGTTCAAAGATCCCACATTTGATTATGGGGTAGCGCTTTCCAAAACCGCCGGCCGTGCCGCCTTACGTATGGCAGATGCCGATCTGTTGCCATTTGATTTTCGCAGTCTATCCAAAACCGTGAATGGTTTTGTAAAAGACCTGCTAAGTAAAACAGAGGCGATGCGTGAGACTACGTCAACGGAAAATGAAGTGATCCGTACAAATCAATACGCGTTAGCTAATGACCCAACAGAAAAATTAAAGCTCCCAACGGCTAAAGCAGAAGTACCCTATATTGATTTTTCACCTTTGCAAAACGCATTGACGGCCTTGGAAAAAGCGGGTGATCATGCAGCAGAAGTATGGACCAAAGCCATCGCATCCAATATGGATCATGGCGCGATGGACCAATACTTATACAAAGCAGAACAATTATTATTGGCAGAAACCGGGTTGCCGCGCAGAGGTTGGTATAAGCACACACTATATGCACCGGGTTTTTATACGGGCTATGGTGTAAAGACGATTCCGGGTGTGAGAGAGGCAATTGAACAGCGCAACTGGAAAGAAGCGCAGGAACAGATCGCAGTGGTTGCCGGAGCGATCAGCCGTTTGGCAGATTATCTGCAAAAAATAAACTGACCCATCGTCTTCCTGTGGAGACAATGTGGTTATGGAGGATCCGATATGAAAACGATACTTGCCTTATCAGCCATCATGCTGTTTCAACATGCATTTGCGCAGGATCTGTCTGCGTTTGAAAAGAAAGAATTCATTAAAGGGAAAGACACGTTGCGATACCGCATTTTGTTTCCCCAAAAATACAGAAAGCACAAGGCCTATCCGTTGGTTGTATTTCTGCACGGATCGGGAGAAAGAGGCCGAGACAATGAAGCGCAGTTACTGCACGGCGGGAAATTATTTGTAAACGAAAATATCCGAAAGCATTTCCCCGCGATCGTGATCTTTCCGCAATGTCCGCCAGACAGCAGTTGGGCGAGATATAAACGAATCGCCAATTCTGCCGAACGGGTTTTTCTTCCGAATGAAGACGCACCTGTTCCACAACAATTGGTGAAGGGGCTGGTAGACAGTCTCGTCAATGCTTTTGTTGTTGATAGCCGGCGCTTATACCTGGGAGGATTATCACTGGGTGGATTTGGAACCTATGATCTGCTTACGCGTTATCCGGATGTTTTTGCAGCAGCCTTTCCGATTTGTGGTATAGCGAATATTCCGTTGTTTATTGATCGGTCAATGCAAATACCGCTATGGATCTTTCATGGGGGACGCGACAGTACGGTTTCACCTAAACCGGATCGTGAATTATTCAAGGCGTTAATGACAAGGGGTGTAAAAACGGTTAGTTATACAGAATACCCGCAGGCCGGCCATAACAGCTGGGACTCTGCTTTTGCAGAACCGAAATTATTACCCTGGTTGTTTTCAAATAAAAAAAAGAATAGCTGAACAACCGTTTTAACTGCGCCTTTGCGCCTCTGCGTGCCTGTTTTTTTCACGCAGAGGCGCAAAGGCGCAGGTTGATTGGGTAGAAGAGAGAAACTTATTTACTTTGTTGCTAAATCGTTTGTGTGAAAAAACTATTGTTGGTTATTGTTGTGAGCGTCCATTTTTCAGTAAGCCTTACTGCGCAGAAAAATAATTCGATCGGATCTTTACACTTGATCGGCGAATACGATCTGCCGCATAATCTTCCTTTCATGGGAACAACGGTTGGTGGATTATCAGGTATTGATTATGATAGTAAGACAAAGACCTATCACATGATCTGCGATGATCGCTCTGCGATCAACCCTGCGCGGTATTATTCTGCAAAGATCTTTTTTACTGAAAAGAAAATAGACAGTGTGGTCTTTGTGAACGTGACCACTCTTTTACAACCCGATGGCAAAGCCTACCCTGATTCAAAAACAGATCCGGTACATACGCCCGATCCGGAAGCGTTACGATATAATCCGCTCACGCAACAAATGATCTGGACAAGCGAAGGCGAAAGAATTGTGCGGGGAAAAGATACGGTGCTGGAAAATCCGGCTATCACGATCATTGATCCCAATGGAAAATTTATCGACTCCTTTCTCTTACCCCAAAATTTACGCATGCATGCCACCGAAAATGGTCCCCGACAGAACGGGGTACTGGAGGGAATGAGTTTTGCCAACAATTATAAAACACTCTATATAAACCTGGAAGAGCCAAGATATGAAGATGGTCCACGCGCAGAGACCACACCCAATGATGCCTGGATAAGGATCTATCAGTTTGATATGGCCAGCAAAAAGAACATCGCAGAGTATGCTTATAAGCTGGATCCGATTGCCTATCCCGCATTACCGGTGGATGCTTTTAAAATAAACGGGATCCCCGATATACTTTCTGTTGGCGATCAAAAACTGCTGGTACTGGAAAGATCATTTTCTACAGGAAGGATCCCCTGCACCATCAAAATATTTCTGGCAGACATGAATGGTGCGAGTAATATCAAAAATACCAACTCGCTAATTAAAACACCCGCTGCCAAACCCGTGAGAAAAAAATTATTGCTCAATATGGATTCGTTGGGTGTGTATACCGATAACATTGAAGGCATCACATTCGGACCCAACCTGCCTAATGGGCACAGAACACTGGTGCTGGTTGCCGATAATAATTTTCAACCATTCGAAAAAACACAGTTCTTCGTATTCGAAATTATCCCCTAGCGAAACCTCGTTTCCTTGCGACTTAGCGGTAAAAGGGATTAACCGCGAAGTCGCGAGGACGCAAGGGGGCGCGAAGAAAATGAATGAAATGAAAAAGCGAATCATCTATAGTGTGTTATTGTTGCTTCTTTTTGGCTGCAAACAAAAGACCAATACAAGCAAGCCTCACATACAGATCCAGACGTCTAAAGGAGATATTGAAATAGAGCTTTATCCGCTGCAGGCACCGAATACGGTTGCTGCTTTTTTATCCTATATAGATTCCGGCTATTTTTTCAACAGTAATTTTTACCGTGCACTAACGATGGATAATCAACCCTCCAATGCACCCAAAACAGAATTGATTCAGGGCGGGATCTGGAAAACCAATAACAAACTTGCGGTAAGGATACCCGGTATACCACACGAGAGTACTGAACAAACAAAGATCCTGCACGACGAAGGCGTGATCTCTCTTGCGCGGGCACAACCGGGTACGGCGGGAACAGAATTCTTTATTTGCTTAAGCAAACAGCCCGGTCTGGATTATGGAGGAGAAAATGTTCCGGATAAGCAGGGTTATGCCACATTTGGAAAAGTAGTGAAAGGGATGTGGGTGGTAAGAAAGATCTCTATGCAAAATGAGAACGACCAGTATTTTTCGCCGCCGGTGGCAATCTATAATATTGTAAGGCTTTGAGTTAACAGCCAACCCCTTTGCGGAGGGGTAATACATACGGCCACATTGTACTACATTGCGCTAAATTTTACACTCAATGAACAATCTTGAATTTTTCAAATCCTGTTTTGCGTATGAGCTGAACGGAACCGTAGCGGCATTTAAAAGTCTTCCCTCAGACAAGCTGGATTACAAACCCAATGAAAAAAATAAATCGGCAAGAGAACAGGTAGCACACCTGCTTGGCCACATAACATTGTTTGGCAATATTCTGAACAGCAATGTTTTTGAAGAAAAAGACGAACTCGATTTTGCAGACGGTCAAACAGCGGCAGCTACTTATGAAGATCGCGCAAAAAGCATATTGACATTGCTCGATAATTATTCAGAAGAAAAATGGGATAATGAAATCGTGGATCTGCAATACAACGGAACAACCGTGATATCGGTTCCCCGATTCAGAATGATGTGGATCTTTTTGTTCGATACCATACACCACCGTGGCCAGCTTTCTGCCTATATCAGACCGATGGGTGGAAAGAATCCTGCGATCTATGGATCGAGTGCAGATACTATATAATAGATCTTAAGCGTAAACAATAAAAAGCCTCACAGTTTTGCTGTGAGGCTTTTCTATATGAGGTATACTAATTAATATTTCGGGTTGACCTGCATATTGTAGAACATAAAACTCCATTTATCTGTTTGCTCTTCAATGGTCTGTTTGGTACTTCTTCCTGCACCATGACCCGCTTTGGTTTCAATGCGGATCAAAACAGGATTCTTACCGGTTTGTTTTTCCTGCATATTGGCCGCAAACTTGAATGAGTGCGCAGGAACTACACGATCATCATGATCGGCCGTAGTAACCATGGTGGCAGGATAGGCAGCGGCCTTTACATTGTGTACCGGAGAATACGCGTAGATATAATCAAACATTTCTTTACTGTCGGCAGAGGTGCCATAATCATACGCCCATCCAGCACCTGCCGTAAATTTGTGGTAGCGTAACATATCCATCACACCTACTGCGGGGAAAGCTACTTTACAGATATCCGGTTTCTGGGTAATGGTGGCGCCAATCAACAGTCCACCGTTACTTCCGCCTTCGATGGCGAGCTTATCTGTGGATGTGTATTTATTGTCTTTCAGGTATTGTGCAGCAGCCATAAAATCATCAAACACATTCTGCTTTTTGGTTTTGATACCCTGTTCGTGCCAGGCTTCGCCATACTCACCACCACCGCGGAGATTAGGAACGGCATACACACCACCGTTCTCCAGTAAAATGATATTGGAGGTGCTGAAGAAAGGCGTAAGGCTTACACTAAAACCGCCATACGCATATAAGAGACAAGGGTTGTTGCCATCCAGCTTCAATCCCTTTTTATAAGTAATGATCATAGGTATCTTAGTACCATCTTTTGAGGGATAGAAAATCTGTTTGGATTCATACTCTTCCGGTTTGAACTGTACGTTCGGGCGTTTGTACAGATCTGTTTTGCCGGTAGCGATATTCATCTTGTAAATGGAATAGGGTGTTGTATAATCTGTATACCCATAGAACAGTTCCTTGTCAGATATTTTTCCTGAGAAGCCGGAAGCGCTGCCCAGTCCGGGTAAGGCGATCTCGCGGATCTCTTTGCCGCTATGATCATACTGGTAAACCTTACTGGTTGCATCTTTCAGGTATGAGCAGAACAATGAGCCGCCGGCAGAAGAGGCGTTCAATACTTCGGCCTTTGCGTCGATCAATACTTTCCAGTTGGCTTCTTCAGGATTTTCAATTGACGCGATCATTAATTTGCTTGTGGGCGCATTTCTATCGGTCTGAATATAAAAATATTTGTCATCCACATCGGCCACTCCGTGCGAGTTCTTCATATCGGCAACGATGGTTTTGGGTTCTGTGCCGGGTTTGGTGAGATCCATTACCAGCAGGCTGTTGCCATAAGTAGAATTGGCGCAATAGATAAATAACCATTTCTGGTCTTCACTTACCTGAGCGCTGATGTAACGGATCGATTCTTTCTTACCGGAAAATACCAGTTTGTCTTCTTTTTGTGAAGAGCCTATTTTATGGAAATACAATTTGTGGTTATCTGTCTTGCCCTGTAAAAAACTACCTTCTTTCGGACGGTCATATGTGCTGTAATAAAACCCTTCATTTCCTTTCCAGCTGGCGCCACTGAATTTAATATCCAGCATGGTATCGCCGATCTGTTTTTTATTGATGGCATCCAGCACAATGATCTTCTGCCAATCGCTACCGCCTTCAGAAATATTATACGCAGCCATAGATCCGTCTTTGGTAAAACTGATACCGGATAAAGACGTGGTACCGTCTTTTGAAAAACTGTTGGGATCGAGGAATATCTCCGGATCACCTCCCGATAATTTTTCCCGGTACATTACAGACTGATTCTGTAAGCCAGTGTTTTTACCGTAGTAATTATAATCACCTTCCTTTGTTGGCGCTGAGAATTTTTCATAGTTGAACAGGTTCTCATAACGTTTGGCTATCGCATCACGGAAAGGGATCTGTTTCAGATAGCCCTGTGTTACTTCATTCTCGGCCTTCACCCAGGCACCGGTTTCGGCGCTGGTATCATTCTCAAGCCATCGGTAAGGATCGGCTACGATGGTTCCAAAATAATTGTCTTTAACGCTTGTGTCTTTTTGTGTTACAGGATACTTCACATCAATGGGTTTAAAATCTGTTTTTATAGAAGGGTTGTTATTGCAGGCAAACAAAATTACCGCAATAGCAGGCAGCATGGTTTTTTTAAGCATAGCAAATAGTTTGAAAGAGTAATTTAATATTTATTGTAAGGGTGCGGGTTTTTTTTATGTGAAAAGGGAATGATTGTATATAAGCTGATCAGCAAGGGCCTTTCTCGTGAGCGGTAAGTAGTGAGTATCCAAGCAATAAAATCCCCCTCCCTCCCAGGGAGCGGGTGCCCAAGCGGCCCAGCGGAGGGCGGGGAGGGTTTAACGCCCCCTTCACAAATCTTTATCCCTACGTTAAGACTTACTGGCACGCAGATTGGATGATAGTAGGTGTATTGTTTCACCTATAAATTATCAGTTATGAAAAAGACAACATGCATATTAGGTATTGTGTTGAGTCTGTTCATCCTGTTTCTGCTTACCAGTTGCGGAAGGCAGGCTTTTGTTCAAAAAGACAACCAGTTTGATTTCAGCAAAATAAGAACCTATGCCTGGGTAGAAGGAACGCAAAAGGACAGTACTCCAAAAAAACAAAAAGTGAATGATCTGGTAGACAGGAAGATCCGCGAAAGTATCAACCGTAACCTGCAACAGAACGGATGGAGGGAAGTAAAGAACAACCCCGATGTGGTGCTGGTGTATGATATGGATGTACAAAAAGAAAACAGGAAAGTGAGCGACCCGGTATATTCGATGCCCACTACGCGCTATTTCTATAATCCTTACAGCAGACGATTTGTGCCCGTATATTATCCTTCTCAATTTCTGGGATATGATAACCGCACAGAAACCGTGAAAGAAGGAACCATAACCCTCACCATGATGAACGCAGCAAATGAAAAGACCATCTGGCAGGGATGGACCAGCTCAGAAGTGAATGGACGGAGAATGACGGATAAAGAAATTGATGAGAATGTAAAAGCGATCCTGAAAAAACTGAGTTAGCATCCCTTACAGCAAGCCGGCAGTATAAAATACGCTTTCTCTGAACAGTTGGAGAAAGCGTATTTTTATGTAACGAACGGAATTACTCAATGCCGTATTGGTTCCCGATTGAACTATGCTGGATCCCAAGAACGATAGTGTCCCTATAAAAAAATCACGCTGGAAAAAATTCCTGAAGATCCTGGGTCCCGGCCTGGTTACCGGTGCGAGTGATGATGACCCATCCGGTATTGCTACGTATTCGCAGGCAGGAGCACAGTTTGGCTATGCAACTTTATGGACTGCGTTGATCTCTTTCCCTATGATGGCGGCTATACAGGCTATGTGTGCAAGGATTGGCCTGGTTACTTCCCGCGGGTTAACGGTTACTTTAAAAGAACACTACCCCAAACCGGTGTTGTACCTGATGTTGCTGTTTGGTTTTCCGGCCATCACCTTAAATATCGGATCTGATATTCAGAGTATGGGCTCTGTGGCGCATATGCTGTATCCCGGTATTCCGGAAGACATCTATTGCGTGGCCGTTACGGGCATACTGATGTTTGTGATCATTAAATATCCTTACCAGCAGCTGGCCAAAATTCTAAAATGGCTTTGTCTCTCTTTGTTATTATATGTGTTGGTTCCTTTTATGGTAAAAGAAGACTGGTTAGATATTCTAAAACATGCTTTCATACCTACCATTCATTTCAACAAAGAATTTCTGGCGATATTGGTGGGGATACTGGGAACAACCATCTCTCCTTATTTATTTTTCTGGCAGGCTACGATGGAAGCAGAAGATATTGCGCACCAAAAAAGAAAAGTGGTGGTGAACAAGCGGGTGCTGGATGATATGAAAATGGATGTGAATTTTGGCATGGCTTTTTCTAACCTGGTTATGTTCTTTATTATTCTTACTGCTGGCACCGTTTTATTCAAAGGGGGAGTTCATCAGATAGACACGGTAGACCAGGCGGCCAAAGCATTAGAGCCGCTGGCGGGTAAATTCACCTATCTCTTTTTTGCGATAGGCGTGATCGGAACCGGCTTTCTGGCCATACCGGTATTGGCCGGATCGCAATCCTATATGCTGGCAGAAACTTTTGGATGGGATGCCGGACTGGATAAAAAATTTCCGCAGGCAAAATTATTTTATGTGTCCATTATCCTTTCACTGCTGGTAGGACTCTCACTAAATTTTGTGGGCATCACGCCTATTCAGGCGTTGATCTATACAGCTATTTTGTATGGACTCACTGCGCCCGTGCTCATCGCCATCATACTCCATATCGCCAATAACAAAGCGATCATGGGCGAGCACACCAATTCAAAACTGTCCAACATACTGGGTGGGTTTACCTTGCTGGTGATGACGGCTGCAGCGGTGGCCTTATTGTATTTTCAGATTAAGTGATTTTGTAACCCGGCTGCTATTTATTTTTTCCTTGTTCCCGTAAAAGTTCCATCACCCATGGTTCCCAACACTACTGTGCCCTTCATGGTGTCGCCGTCTACGGTTCCTGTGTATTCGATATCAATACCACTTACAGTAAACACGATATAAATTTTATTTCCTTTGAGTGTTCCCTTTAAGGTTGTTTCGCCCAAAGAGCCGCGATAGGTCCCTTCAAGTGTTGAGTCTGTGAGGTGCTTGAGTTCAAACGTTGGCGAACCGCTGCCGGCAGACGTTTCAACACTCATGTTCCAGGTTCCTTTTACAGTAACCGGCTGTTGTGCGTTAATACGATTGTTGGTGATCAACAACAAAGCAATTGACAGGATACAAAGAGAGAATAGCTTTTTCATATGTAATGGTTGATGAAGTATGAATGAAAATTTTTGCCTGCTTTAAGGTAAGCTTTTTTGCAGAAAGGAAAAGTTTGAACGGGGGTCAGACAAGCGTGTTATAATTTCTGAATCTCCGCACAACCACCCGGCTCTACCGAATAAACGGTACTCACTATTTTCCAGCCTTCACGTGTATTCAACAGGGTGAACACATCAATACCGCAGTGTGAGAACTTGCCACTGAGACTTAGCGTATAGGGTGCCCACACTACAGCAATATCATTGTGTATGGAAATAGTATACTTAAAGGGTTTTTCCTCAATCGTTTCTTTCATAACAGCCAACCTTTTGAAGTCCTCACTAAAACTGCGCATCGGGTTGCGTAGCGTATCGTTCAATTTACGTACCACCCAAATCTGCGCATCGGGCATTACAATGCTGCTGTATAAGACCGTATCTTTTTTTTCGAGGGCTTCAAAAAAATGATTCACTTTTTCGGTGATGATCTTTTTATCGGCCTCCTCTCTGGATTGTGCAGCCGCTTGGAGGCAGGAAAACAGAAAGAATAAAAGGAATGTGTTGCGGACCATGTTTTTCATGATGAGTGTATTGTATGTTTAAATATACTTATTAAAATAGAACACGGTTCTGCCTTGCGACACATGCGCTACGGCTTTTATTTTGCTAAGAGAGGGCCAGAAGAAAAAGAGCGTCTTTCAAATATAAGAACCCCTCTTTTTCTCTCTCCCTCCGTTCTTCTCTTAGCGAAACACACAGGCCCGAGGTTTTCAGGCCTTATAGATTTTATCTATGAGTATATCAATTAAATAGATAAAATAAATGGGCAATTCCGTGATAACTTCACCACTCTGAGTCAAATAAGAAAATCAAGTATATCATGGATAACAACAACAACAGCGCAGCCGGCTGTCCTTTTCACGGCGGTGCCCTGAAACAAACCGCAGGTAATGGTACCAGAAACCGCGACTGGTGGCCTAATCAGTTAAAACTGAATATCCTTCGTCAGAACTCTACCCTCTCTAATCCAATGGGCGAAGCCTTTGATTACGCTAAGGAGTTCAAAAGCCTCGATCTGGATGCCGTTAAAAAAGACATTTTTGATCTGATGACCCATTCTCAGGATTGGTGGCCCGCAGATTTCGGTCATTACGGACCTTTCTTTATCCGTATGGCGTGGCATAGTGCCGGTACTTACCGCATTTCCGACGGACGTGGTGGTGGCGGTGCAGGCTTACAACGTTTTGCGCCACTCAACAGCTGGCCCGACAATGCTAACCTCGACAAAGCCCGTTTACTGCTTTGGCCGATCAAACAGAAATATGGCAAGAAACTTTCCTGGGCAGATCTGATGATCCTTACAGGTAACTGCGCACTGGAATCGATGGGCTTTAAAACCTTTGGTTTTGGCGGCGGTCGTGAAGATGTTTGGGAACCCGCAGAAGATGTATACTGGGGTGCAGAAAAAGAATGGTTAGGCGACCAGCGTTACAGCGGCGACCGCGAACTGGAAAATCCATTGGCAGCAGTACAGATGGGATTGATCTATGTGAATCCGGAAGGACCTAACGGCAACCCTGATCCATTGCTATCGGCCCGCGATATCCGCGAAACCTTTGGCCGTATGGCGATGAATGATGAAGAAACGGTTGCTTTAATTGCAGGCGGACATACATTCGGTAAAACCCATGGTGCCGCAGACCCCGGTAAATATGTAGGCAAAGAACCCGCAGCCGCAGGATTGGCAGAACAGGGACTTGGCTGGAACAATACATTCGGAACCGGTAATGGTGAAAGCACCATCACCAGCGGACTGGAAGGTGCGTGGACAACTACCCCAACCAAATGGAGCAATAACTATTTTGAGAACATGTTTGGCTTTGAATGGGAACTGACCAAGAGTCCTGCAGGTGCCCATCAGTGGAAGCCAAAGAATGGTGGTGGTGCAGGTACAGTGCCTGATGCACACAATGCGTCCAAAACACACCAGCCAACCATGCTTACGGCAGACCTGGCTTTGAAAGTAGATCCTATCTATAATAAAATATCCAGACACTTCTTCGAAAATCCGGATGCGTTTGCAGATGCGTTTGCGCGAGCCTGGTTTAAATTGACACACCGCGATATGGGCCCGATTGCCCGTTACCTGGGTAAAGAAGTTCCGCAAGAAGAACTGATCTGGCAAGATGCGGTTCCTGCTGCTACGCATCCATTAGTAGATGCTGCAGATATTGCTGCGCTGAAAACAAAAATATTGTCATCAGCGCTTACGGTATCAGAATTGGTATCAACCGCATGGGCATCTGCGGCAACCTTCCGTGGTTCTGATAAACGTGGTGGCGCCAACGGTGCACGTATCCGTTTGGCCCCACAGAAAGATTGGCAGGTAAATAATCCGGCGCAACTGGCTAAAGTGTTAGCTGTATTGGAAGGCATTCAAAAAGAATTCAACGGCGGAACTAAAAAAGTTTCTCTGGCAGACCTGATCGTATTGGGTGGATGTGCAGGTGTTGAGAAAGCTGCAAAAGAGGGCGGCCATTCTGTAAATGTTCCGTTCACACCGGGCAGAACCGATGCAACAGAAGCACAGACAGATGTTGAATCATTTGCTGTACTGGAACCGAAGGCTGATGGTTTCCGCAATTACCTGAAAGGAAAATACAGTGTTTCTGCAGAAGAAATGCTGATCGATAAAGCACAACTCTTAACGTTGACCGCACCGGAAATGACCGTATTGATCGGTGGTATGCGTGTGCTGAACACCAATGCTGATCAATCAGCCTACGGTGTGTTTACACAACGCCCCGGAGCACTCACCAACGATTTCTTTGTGAACCTGCTCGACCTCGGAATAAAATGGCATGCCAAATCAGATGCAGAAGATGTGTTTGATGCGCATGACCGCAAAACCGGAAAGATCAAATGGGTAGGCACCCGTGTAGATCTGGTACTGGGTTCTAATTCAGAACTCCGTGCATTGGCTGAAGTATATGGATGCGAAGACTCACAAGAAAAGTTTGTAAATGATTTTGTTGCCGCATGGAACAAAGTAATGAACCTGGGCAGGTATGATCTGGTTTAATTTACCGGCTTAACTATATCGTTATAAAGGCGGTCCGGAAACGGGCCGCTTTTTTTACGTTATTGCGATCCCGGCTAAGCCGGGAGAAGCAATCTGTGGATTGCACTATTTGTGTGACTGCTAATCCGAAACCTATCTCAAATAGTAGTTTCACCGAACGATAATCCACAGTTTGCTTCGTTCCTCGCAATGACGGAGAAAGGATCGTTACACTTTCATTAATTCAACCCTCAGAAAGCATGTGTTACAAACCATTTGGCGATGGATTGCCACCAGGCCGCACTTTGAAATGCCCAACATACATGGTTAAGCAAAAGAACCGTTACAATGGTTACAAAGGGTTTTACGTTATTTCCTTTCCGGATATCGTTTAGTAAAAAAAGTACGGCGATGATCTCTGAAACATAATATACTGCAGTTACGGCAACCGGAAAAGGCATCCCGCCAAAAATGATGAGCGCCCGGCCAAGCCCAGGGCCAATCATTAATAAAGAAGTGGCCACCATATAACGCATATGTACCGCAGAGTCCTTTCTGTTAATCATAGCGAGTATAAAGAATAAACCAAAAATAAATATCGTAGGTATATCGAGCGAAAGCTGGCCCAGTACACTATCCTGCGGCCTGATGGCCGATTCGCGTAAATACACCATGCGGGTTACCAAAAAAACAGAATAGCAAACCAATGGCGCCAGCACATAACTGATCTTACCCAAGCTGCGATGGATCTGTGGTTTATGAAACCGGATCAACAGGGGTTGAATGATGAGCATGAGAAACCAGCTCATTAACATGGCCCCGTGAAAATGCTGCTCCCATTGAAAACCTTTGAAATGGGGAAAGTTAACGGTATAGGTATTATGAAACCCGATAATGGCACAAAGCCAGATACCGATAAACAGAAATACAATATTGGATTGTGCTGTATTTGCTTTCTGCAGGGTAGCCATAGTATTGATTTAGATTGATAAATAATACGAAATGAATGTATTGAGCGAATAGGGGATATCCAAGAAGGCTAACGGAAAGGCTTATGCCGTTGGGGGGAACGACTTCCGCTTAGCCAAAGTACAGTTGCTCACTCAATATACAGTGGCTAAATGATATTTTCAAGTAATGAGCAGGATTTGTTTGTACGGCCCCCCGTCATTACGATCCCGGCTTAGCCGGGAGAAGCAAACTGTGGGTTATCGTTCGGCGAAACGGCTATTTGAGAGAGGTTTCGGATTAGCGGTCACACAGATAGTGCAATCCACAGATTGCTTCGTTCCTCGCAATGACGGGCGAATGGCGCGAAGTTCTCCGCGGGGAAATAATTTTTATCTGAACACCCTTGGAAGAACAAAAAGATATTTCACACTTCAAATTTTCTTGATCATCCTGGCTGGTATTCCTGCTACAACTGTATTCGCTGAAACGTTCTTAGTTACTACCGCACCCGCTGCAACAACTGAATTTTCGCCAATAGTTACTCCGGGAAGTATTGTTGCATTTGCCCCTATCCACGCATTGCGCTTGATGGTTACCGATTTAAGGTCAAGCATTTTACGTTCATCAGGATTTACGGGGTGATTTTCTGTAATGATACTTACTTTAGGTCCAATAAGTACATCGTCTTCAATTACAATTCCACCAAGATCTAAAAAGGTACAGGCATGATTGATAAATACATTTTTACCGATCTGAATATGCCTTCCAAAGTTGGTGTGAAAGGGTGTGAAGATCGTTGTACTCTTATCAATTGGTTGTCCAATAATTTCACCCAGGCGTTCTCTGATTTGTTCAATAGTTGTTGACGTATTAAGCGCAACCGATAAATGAATGGTTTTAGAAACCTCTTCAAATATTTTTGGATATTCAGGATCAGTAAAAGGAATGAGTCCTCCTTTTAGCATTCTCTCAAAAATTGACATGTTGTTTTGATGCATATTATTTTTCATTTTCAAAAGCCTCTTTTGCGATCATTATCGCAGTCATGGCTTTTGGCCAGCCCGTATAAAATGCTAAATGAGTAATGACCTCTTTTAGTTCTTCTTCGGTCAATCCGTGTTCTTTTGCAAAATTTAAATGAAATTTTAGTTGTCCTGAATGTTCGCCGGCAACCAAAGCTGCAACCGTAATTAAGCTCCTTTCACGACGTGAAAGTTCTTTTCCTTCCCATAGATCGCCAAAAAGTACATCGTCGGTATAGCGCAAAAGGTTGGGTGCAAAGTTGCCTAACATTTTTTGTGCAGCTGTTTTATTTTCTTCCTTGTCCATTTAATGTATGTTTTTAATAGTAAATCAGAAGGTTGTTTGTTTGGTTACTTGTACAGCCAGGAACTAAAGCAGTAAAGAAATAAAAGTACAAGTTAAGAACTTAAAGCCTAACAGAATTACGTCCGCAAAGCTTTTGCGATTGTTGAGAGCACAAGAGCGTTTTACTATTCTGTTCTTCGCAGCGTCTCCGATAGGGACTCTGCGCTTAGGATTTCAAAGTAATCATTTACAAATAGTATATGTTAAGCGCTCCGAATCCGCAGAGTCCTCTACCGAGAGACATCTGCGGGGAACTTTCTTGCTTTTTTCTTATTAAAAGTAGACCCTGCGGAGAATTAAATCGATATGGCGCATTCGGTATAACGAAACATTATTCCAGGCTATATTCTTTTTTCAACAACGCTATTAAATGAATCGCTTTTGTTTTCATGTTCCTGCAATTACGTTCCATACGAAAAGTTGCATCATTATAATTGGCAAGTCGGTTGAACAAAAATTCAAATGCCACGGGATCTTTTGTGAGCCAGTAATTATGATGAATACCCACTTTCCAACTTTTAACCCAGGAGTTAACCCCCGCCTCTTTATACATTTTATTAACGCTCCACACTTTAAGTACCTCATCAATATAATTGTTCTGGTCTCTTGACAAAACTTCAGCTTCCGAGGAAAGATCTTTCACATCTGCATCATATTTAATAATACCCAAAGCGGCAGTTTCATGTAAGATCAAGCGCATGCCGCCTGCATTTTTTAATTGCTGAATGGTTCTGTCGGACTGATAAAAATCAGGGAAGCCCCCTCC
>CANGOX010000008.1 GCA_947455605.1 Chitinophagaceae bacterium | reverse complement strand
ATATTAACCGATGAATGGATAGAAGAATACAATCACAAAAGACCCCATGAATCATTGGGGAATATGACACCCTTCGAATGGAAAACAAACCTTATTAAAAATGATTAAACTCTAAAAGTGACTGTCTGAAATAAGGGGTACTTACAGTAGGTATCTCAGCTACATTTGATATCTGCCAGGCCATTATTGCACCCGGTGGTCATATTGCCAATGTAGGCGTGCACGGAAAGCCGGTTGAATTGCATATTGAAAAATTATGGGCAGCTAACATTACCATCACCACGCAATTAGTTGATGCATTTACAACGTCTGCATTACTTAAAATGGTGTACTCCGGACGGCTGAATGCAAAGAAGATGGTTAGTCACCGTTTCAGTTTAGCAGAGATCATCAAAGCATATGATATTTTCAAAAACGCTGCAAAAGAACAGGCATTAAAAATAGTACTCACCGTGTAAAAAGATTTCAAATGGTAAGTAGCGTAAGGATTACATCACCCAATAATGTTTGCACGGCTATCGTTTGCTTGTTTTATTATATGTAATAGCCTATTTGCATTTTGCTATTAAATGAGGTTAATGTCTTTTACTGTTTATACGGTCTTGAACCCGGTTCCTGTAAGGTATCAATTTACAGGTTTAATCGCTTACGTTTCCATTCAATTTCAATGGCAGATCCTTCAGCAATATAAACTGAGTCAGGCGCCAACTTGCTTAAATGTGCAAAGGGAGCTCCATACATTTTATTGAAATCGCAGTTGATATTTGTATGGATCACCTTATTCGTTTTCCAGCTGGGATGTTTTATTTTGTATTCTTCTGTTGCCCCGTCATTAATTTTTGTATACCCGTTATAATGTTCAAAAATAAATGACTCAAGGCTGCCCTCTGTCATTGGTTCACTTTTATTGATAGCCTGTACCTCAATCTGATTCCACTCATTATTTATTTTCCATTCATATAGAATGTTCTTTAATTCGGGTTCTATTTTCCATACATGCCTGGTGGGTACGGTGGTATAATGTTCTTTGTATAACTTGTTAGCCATCCATGCCACTGCTTTATAGGGGATGGTTTCATTAATAAATACCACACCTCGTTTTATCATATTCCCTTCCTTTCTAACTACATAGAACCGCAGATTGATTTCTTCAAAAGTGCCCAGCCAGGGTATGGGAATGTTAAAGAGTTTTGTTTCTTTAAACAGAAAGCCAACCAGACTTACATAGGCTTTATTATTATATAGATCCAGATCTGTTCCTTTTGGCAAATAAGGCATCAATATTTCTGGTTCAACAACATAGTTGGCCATAATTATATTCTGCCATTTAGCTTTTAAAAATATTGCCATGATTGTTTTTTTTATTCCTTTTTTGTAAAAAGTTTACTTAATTCAAACTGTGGGCCACTATATACTAATTGAAGGTTGCATTGCGATCAAAATAATATTGATATGGTTTTTCTTCTGCAGTGTGCTTTTTTAATTGCGTTATTAGCTCATTTAAAAATCTTATCTCGTCAATAGCTGATAACTAAATATCATAATGAGGTAGGCAGTGTCTTATTTTCTAAAGTTCGTTCATATTTCTTATGCTGCAACGTAGCCAATAGAATAAAAAAATCTTCTGCCAATATCTCTGCCGGTTCACTTTGCAGATTTGAAGCACCTGATATACCTTTAAGCACTAACCATGTGCAAAATGGAAATATAGTTCTTCGTACTCGCAGAGCCCTCTGTCAATACACTATCCGGAAAAACAAACCCCTTTTTGCGTAGTAGAGAGGGGTAGGAGTGAGTCATGAGATAAATGGCGGAAATCAAAATATAGAAACTTTGAACCAACTACATCGTTTGCGTAATTTTCAGGTACTATTTAACAGTATTTATATAGTTAAGTGCATATTTGTTATGTAAATAAAAGGATAGGGTATTAATTGTCTTTATATTAATATCTTCAATAACACCTTTTATATTCATTTACCAATATCCATGAAATGGGAATTCATGTTCATTTATTAAAATCAAGAACCATAACCACTAAATCAATACAATTATGAGCACAAATCGCAGAGAATTCATACGTAATGTTTCGCTTGGTGCAGCCGGAATAGGTATTGGCGGAATAGCTTCCGGATTCAGCCCCAAGAGTTATGCAAGGATCATCGGAGCCAACGACCGCCTGAATATTGCACTGATGGGCTGTGGCCGGAGAGTTAGTGCTTATTACAACGCACTTCAGGATAAAAAGAACAATGTGGACGTTGCTTACATATGTGATGTGATGAAAAAGCAACGCGAAAAAGTAGGGAAGGATCTGAATGGAAAAGTGTCAGGGAAAGCGTTACTGGTTGGCGATATTCATGATGTTTGGAACGATAAAAGTGTGGATGCAATTTTCAACGCCACACCAGACCATTGGCATGCTCCGGGAACCTGGATGGCTATGCAGGCCGGAAAACATGTTTACATAGAAAAGCCATGTAGTCACAATCCACGTGAAGGTGAATTGCTGGTTGCATTTCAGAAAAAATATGGTAAGGTTGTTCAAATGGGAAATCAGCAACGGTCGGCCAAAGAATCGCAGGAGATTATTTCTGAAATTCACAAAGGAGCCATTGGCGACGTGTATAAAGCCGTTGCTTTTTATTCAAATAGCCGTGGTGCAGTACCGGTTGCTAAAAAAGCGCCGGTTCCTGACGGACTGGATTGGGATCTTTGGCAGGGCCCCGCTCCTCGTTCAGAATATAACGACAATACCTGGGATTACAACTGGCATTGGTACGGCTGGACCTGGGGTACCGCCGAAACCGGCAATAACGCAACGCACGAGTTGGATGTTGCCCGTTGGGCATTGCAGGTTAATTATCCTGAACATGTAGTGGTAGAAGCTGCAAAACGCCATTTCCAAAATGATGGTTGGGTTGTGTACGATACCATGGACGCAACTTTTCGTTTTCCGGGAAATAAAATTATCAAATGGGATGGGAAAAGCCGTTCCGGATACAGCACTTATGGAAGTGATCGTGGCACGATCATTTACGGAAGTGAAGGAACCGTTTTCGTAAACCGTAATGGATATACTTTATTTGACAGGATGGGTAAGAAAGTGAAAGACAGCAAGTCGTTGGGCAATGAAGCCGGAACCGCTCTTGGTGGTGGTGGCGATATGACAGACACGCACGTGGCTAATTTCTTTAATGTTATTCGTGGAAAAGAAAGCAAATTGAACTCGCCGATAGAAGAAGGCGCTATTAGCCAGATGATGTGTCATTATGCCAATATTTCGTACCGGATTGGAAAATCTTACAACGTTAATACTGCCAATGGTCATATCCTGGATAAGGATGGTATGAAACTTTGGGATCGTGAATACGAGAAAGGATGGGAGCCGAAGCTTTAAAATATTGCACAGTTGCAAAAATCGTAAGCTTTCAGAAGTTTTCATTCTGCGGGAATTAGGGAGCTTACATTACTATTTGTATTTCATCTTTGCGATGTCATTTTAAAAAAAGCAATGCAATTACGTGGCATTAAATATGTTTTGGTGTATACAACGCCACTGATTGTATTGCTTTCTATCTATTCAGGTAATGAGTGGTCCTTTTCTGCAGTGATCCTACTTTTCGGGATTATTCCTTTTCTTGAACTCTTTACAAAAGGGTCTGCCATCAATTTAGAAAAAGTGGAAGAGGAACTGGCAAAAGAAGACAAACGCTATGATTGGTTATTGTATGGATTAGTGCCTTTGCAATATATCATTCTGGTATATTTTTTATACCAGGTGAGCCTTGAAAATCTGCCACTGTATTATAAACTGGGCGCCACGCTTGCTTTTGGAATGGCGTGCGGTATTTTAGGTATTAATGCAGCGCACGAACTGGGACATAGAATAACCTGGTATGAGCAACTGATGAGTAAACTATTGCTGCTTACCACACTCTACATGCATTTTTTTATTGAACATAACCGGGGTCATCACAAAAATGTATCAACAGATGATGATCCTGCATCAAGCAGGATAGGTGAAACGGTGTATGCTTTTTACTTTCGAACCATTTGGGGAAGTTGGCGGTCTGCCTGGCATTTAGAGAGAGAAAAATTAAAACGAAAACATTTGTCCTTCTGGAGTATCAAAAATGAAATGTTGCTGTATCAAATTGTTCAGTTGCTTTTGATAGTGACCATTTGGGTAGCTTTTGGCGGTAAGACTTTATTATTTTTTATGCTGGGATCCCTCATCGGAATTTTATTATTGGAGACGGTTAACTATATCGAGCATTATGGATTACGAAGGAAAAAAAATGGCGAAAATTATGAAAGAACCTTGCCTATCCACTCCTGGAACTCCAATCACCCGCTTGGCAGACTTCTCTTATTAGAACTTTCGCGCCATTCAGATCATCATTATATGGCAAGCCGTAAATATCAGTTACTAAGGCATTTTGATGAAAGCCCGCAAATGCCAACGGGTTATCCGGGCATGTTGTTGCTTTCTTTATTCCCGCCCTTGTGGTTTAAGGTAATGCATAAAAGAATTGATGTGTATAGGCAAACCCTGAAAGGAAAGGAACTTGCCTGATTAACTATTCCCCTCCGGGTTTTTCATTACCTGCTGTATCTTCTGCAAAAAAAGGTAAGGCCCATCTGAAATGTCTCCCGATATTGGATCCTGCGAATTGATGATCTTCCAATTTTCTCATGCTGCTCCACAATTTACTCCGCATATAAACCATTCAATCATAGCTGCATTATATCCCAAAAAAACAAGCCCTTCTTTGCGCAGCAGAGAGGGGCAGAGGTGAGTTAAGTGGTCCCGGCAAGAATCGAACTTGCATCTAGAGTTTAGGAAACTCCTATTCTATCCATTGAACTACGGGACCCGGAGTAATTAAAAATTAATAATTAGAAATTAAGAATTGAAAACCTTCCAGCCGTAATTTTTAATTGCTAATTATTAATTTTTAATTCCCCCCAAGGGCTGCAAAAATAATAGATTCTCCTATTCAGCCTGCAAGAGATTCGGTTTGAGGGCTAATTCCTTATTCTTCAGTACTTTCAGTGCATAAATACAACCCATGAAACTCTTTCGACCTGCTTTCGCAACCCTTTTAACCATTTTTACCTCTTTAACCCTTTTAACTCCCAACCAATCAACGGCCCAAACCAAGCCCAAAGCCGTCCTCAACCACGTAGCCATTTTTGTGGTAGACCTGGAGAAAACCAGAACCTTTTATGATGCCTTATTCGGCTTCGATACCATTCCGGAGCCTTTTCATGATGGAAAACATATCTGGTATTCCATTGCCCCAGGCGTAGCCATGCATGTGATACAGGGAGCAGATAAGCCCAAAGAATACTTTCTTAACCAGCATACCTGTTTTAGTGTACCCAATACCGAGGCTTTTGTACAAAAAGTAAAAGCTAATAATCTACCCTTCTACAACTCCAAAGGCGTAAAAGGCGAGATCACTAACCGTATAGACGGTGTAAAACAGGTATGGGTAACCGATCCCGATGGCTACTGGATAGAAGTGAATGATGCTAAGAATTAATAGAGAGTCCATAGTTCATGGTCGATGGTCCATAGCAGGAATCAGCTTTGGACTATGGTCTATCGACCATGGACTTTTTCCTTTTTTACTCCAAACCCCAAACTCCAAACCCCAAACTTTCCGCTATCTTTGCCCCTCTCAAAAATGACCTATGAAGTTTTATAATATAATCATCAAGTATCGTTTCTGGTTGGGCTTATTGGCCATAGGTCTGGCTGTGCTGGTGAATGTAACCAGCGGTTTCTGGCCTTCTTTTATCCTTTATTTTATTGGAGTGATCGCGCTGGCCAGCCATTTCTTTATAGGGCCCATGCGTCTGATCCAGGAACCCATGGAAGCGGGTAATATAGAAGAAGTAGAAAAGATTTTAGCTACGATATGGTATCCCGGTCTGTTGTATAAACCTGTACGATCTACTTATTATACCATCAAAGGCAACCTGGCCATGATGAAGCAGGATTTCGATTCTGCCGAAAAACACCTCAAAATGAGCTCCGATCTGGGTTCGCCTATGCCTGAAGCAGAAGGTGCCAATAAACTGCAGCTGGGTATGATGGCTATGCAGCGAGGCGATCTGAAGCAAGGTGAGAACTATATCCGTGCCGCTATCCGTGCCGGTATCTCTGATAAAGAAAGTGAAGCGGTGGCTTATCTCAGCATGTGCCAGATCTTTATGAATAAAAGGGAATTCAGGGCAGCGAAAGATTTCTTCCGCAGAGCCAAAGCCTGCAAGCCAAAAACCAAGCAGGTACTGGATCAGGTGAAAGAAATTGAGAAATACATTTCAAGAATGCCTGGCTAGCGGCCGGAAAACGCTTCAGCCCACCAACCTGACAACAATCACCGCTATTTCTCGTCAAACAGAAGCTTACCCTGACGCCCATCAGCAAAAGCTCTACGCGGTTTAGATAGATTTGCCACATGAAAAACAATTGGCAAAAGCTGATCGTGGCCTGTCTGGCATGCCTGCTGATTGTATTTGTGATCGTATTATTAACAAAAGGCTTTCGCAAAAACTAAAAACCACCATATGAAAAAGAACATGGGTAACCTCGATCGTATCATCCGTGTAATAGCGGCAATTATTTTTTCGGCACTCTATTTTACCGGCACAGTAACCGGTACTTTCGGCATGGTTCTGCTGGTACTCGGCGCCATCTTCCTCGCCACTTCCCTCATCAGTTTCTGCCCCCTATACACATTGTTCGGCGCGAATACCTGTGAGAAAAAACCGTAAAGTGATAAGTAGTAAGTTGTAAGTAATAAGTAAAAGAAACTCCATAAAAAAAAGCATCAGACAAAATTTTGTCCGATGCTTTTTTTATCTAAATATATACTCACTACTCACTACTCACTACTCACTACTCACTACTCACGTCTCACGTTTCACGTCTCACGATTCACGTCTCACGATTCACGTCTCACGATTCACGTCTCACGATTCACGTCTCACGTCTCACGTCTCACGTCTCACGTTTCATTCACAACAAACTATTTCAACGCCTGATACACCGCCACCTTAAATTTCTCCGCAAGATCACCATGACTATACGGATATTGCTGTAAAACAAACTGCGCCACTATTTTTTCTTTGGGATCTATCCAGTAAGAAGAAGCAAACATGCCACCCCAGAAAAAACTTCCGGGAGAAACCGTGGTTCTAGCGGCTTCTCCTTCGGTAACTACCTGAAAACCTAAACCGAATTTAATGCCCATATCATTGCCTGTTTGTGAAGTGGTCATTAACCGGATCGTATTTCTGCTCAGAATATGTTTGCCGTTATAGTCACCACCATTCAACAGCATTTGCATAAAAATGGCATAATCATACGCAGTAGAAACCAATCCGCCCCCGCCTGAATAAAAACTGCCATCTTCCAGAATAGGATAGTCGCGGTAAAAATTTCCGTTAACGGTGATCAGTTCCGGCGTGTTCACTACATGCTTTGTCTTATCATCCGAATGCAGCATCGCCAAACGGTTCTGTTTTTCTTTGGGGATATAGAAATAAGTATCCTTCATGCCCAACGGATCAAAAATATTTTTCCGGAAAAACTTATCAAGAGTTAAACCACTTACTACTTCCACTAAATAACCCAGGATATCCGTATTCAAACCGTATGTGAATTTTTCACCCGGCTGATGCACCAGCGGAAGCGAACCAAGCTTTTTAATATTATCGGCAAGTAAACCACCTTTCAATCCAATACCCCCAACCACACCCGCTTTGGAATAGATCGCATTCATAGTCTCACTGCCTATCTGCGCATAACCCACACCCGATGTATGCGTGAGCAGATCGCGGATAGTGATTTCTCTTTTCGCTGGAATTGTGGTATAGGTTGTATCCGCTTTATTAAATTTATCAAGCACTACGGGCTTTTTAAATTGCGGTATGTATTTGGAGATAGGTTCATCCAATAATATTTTCCCATCTTCAAACAGCATCATCACTGCCACACTGGTGATGGCTTTTGTTTGTGAGGCGATCCGCCAGATTGCATCTTTCTGTAAGGGTTTGTTCTTCTCTTTGTCATCATACCCAATGGCTTTATGATACACAATATTTCCATCATGCGCCACGATCGCGATCGCGCCGGCAATCCAGTTACTGTCTATATACTGTTGTACCAGTTTATCGATCCGCTGTAAACGTTCGGTAGAAAAATGATTCTGCTCCGGCACGCCCGGTTTCAAAACCTGAGCAGACAAAAAGAAGACATTCAAAAAAACAGTCAGAACAAAAACAAGCAATACTTTTCTCATAAGTGCATAATTAGGCACTTAAGTTCTCAAACTAAAAACAGAAAACAAAATTTAATATGAAAACAATATAACTCCCCTTCGCGCCTGCACTGAAGGGGGAGCGCAAGAGTCAGGGGGCCGGGGGGGACTTACTCCCACTCACCACCCTCTCAACCACTTCAGGAAAATGCCTGTGTTCCAGCTCATGAATCTTCAGCGCAAGACTTTCAGCCGTATCTCCGCCGTCGATGATGCATTTTGCCTGGAAGATGGGTGTTCCCTCATCAAAATGCTCATTTACATAATGTATGGTAATACCACTTTCTTTTTCTCCCGCAGCGATCACTGCCTCATGCACTTTCATCCCATACATCCCTTTTCCGCCATAATTGGGTAATAAGGCCGGATGTATATTAATGATCTGATCAGGATAAGCCGCGATCAGTGCCTCGGGTACCTTCCAAAGGAAACCGGCCAATACAATAAAATCGATTGCGGCAGCTTTCAGATCGGGCAAATAGCTATCCCCCCTGAAAAAACGCTCTTTTTCGATCAGTAAAACCGGGATCCCATGGTTCTCTGCAATGGAAATGACCCCGGCACCGGGCTTATTACATACTATTAAAGACACTTGAACAGAAGGATGGCCTGTCAGATACCCAATGATCTTCTCCGCATTAGACCCCGCCCCCGAAGCAAAAATGGCGATTTGCTTAGTCTGGAGTCTGGAGTCTGGAGTTGGGAGTTTGTTTTTAGTGGTAAGTTGCCGTGTTCTTTCAACTTCAGACTCCAGACTCCTAACTCCTAACTTCTGAAGCAGCTTCTTCTCATATTTCCAGAAAAACGCCCACTGCCCCAACAAAGCTCCATAGCCTAAAAGGATGAACTGATAGCCAAAAACAAGCATACCCACCCTTAAAAGCACCTTCCATACCCAGAAAGTACCGGCATCCATGCCCAGCCAGGCAGTAATATAACGGGTAAGAACGGCCGTGGTACAGCCCGTAAGACCAAAAACGATGAAAAGAATCCAGAATTGACGGGTACTAACCCCCCATTTTTCCTGCAGGCGT
Organism: Chitinophagaceae bacterium; assembly: GCA_947455605.1. Taxonomy (GTDB): domain Bacteria; phylum Bacteroidota; class Bacteroidia; order Chitinophagales; family Chitinophagaceae; genus Sediminibacterium. The sequence goes on along the minus strand of CANGOX010000008.1, from coordinate 59,674 downwards.
ATAAACATGGTCCAAAAATGGGATAAATATTCGAGTAATCTTTTACGAAAGAAGTAAGAGGTTTGAGTCAAATCCACATCAAAAGCATGACATGTTTTTAAACTATATACTCCCAATCCGCTGAAACGCAAGCCAGATAAGGCTAAAAAAATTTTTTACTTGTTGCGTTTTTGTCAGCATGGTGTCATATTTTTGCTGCCGTTCACGGATATTTTTCCACACCAAGAACCACAGTTTTGTGAATATGATATCTTTTAGACGTTTAGCCAAGACCTGTTTAACCGGAACCATCCTTTCCCTTAGTTTATTATTGGGTACTTCAGCAAATGCACAAGACGGGAAAACCCTGTTTCAGACAAATTGTGCTTCCTGCCACGCAGTAAACAAAAAAATGACCGGCCCGGCCCTTGCCGGTGTGGAAGATCGTTGGCCCGATAAGACCAAGCTGCATGCCTGGATCAAGAACAGCGCCGCTTTCCTGAAAACAGGAGATGCTTATGCCAATAACCTGTACAATGAGTACAATAAAACAGCGATGAACCTGTTTCCTAACTTCACTGATAAGGAAATAGACGCCATCCTGGGTTATATCAAAACCGTTCCTGCACCGGGCACAGGCCCTGCAACAGCAGCCAATCCTGCTGATGCCAAAGGTCAGGAAGGTGATAACACTTTATTATTCGGTATCCTCACCCTGATTCTCGCCGTTGTTGCCCTTACCTTATTACAGGTAAATGCCAACCTGAAGAAACTGGCTGATGACCGTGAAGGACATCCTTCAGTTGAACCCGTTCCTTTCTGGAAGAACAAAAGCTATATAGCGCTGGTTACTGTGATCTTGTTTGTGATCGGTGGTTACTGGACCTCTGTAGGAGCTATGGGACTGGGCCGCAGCAAAGATTACCAACCCGAACAGCCTATCTATTACTCTCATAAAGTTCACGCTGGTGTCAACCAGATCAACTGTCAGTATTGCCACGTGGGTGTTTACCAGGGCAAACAGGCTACCATCCCTTCTGTAAATATTTGTATGAACTGCCACATGGCGATCAATGAATATAAAGGAGAGAAGATCTACAATGAAGAAGGCCAGGAAGTGAACGCTACCGCAGAGATCAAGAAATTATACAAATATGCCGGTTTTGAAGAGGGCAAACCATGGGATGCTTCTAAAGCAAAACCGGTTGAGTGGGCACGTATCCACAACCTGCCCGACCACGTTTACTTTAATCACTCACAGCACGTGAAAGCAGGCCAGGTTGCCTGTCAAACCTGCCACGGAGAGATCCAGAAAATGGACGAGGTAAAACAGTTTACCGACCTGAGCATGGGCTGGTGTATCAACTGTCACCGTACTACACAGGTTCAGTTCAAAGACAATGGTTTCTACAGTATTTATGAGAAATACCATCAGGATCTGAAAAGCGGCAAGCTAGATAGTACCAAAGGCATTACCGTAGCAAAGATTGGTGGTACCGAATGTCAGAAATGTCACTATTAATAATTTGAAAATTTGAGCATTTGAAAATTTGAAAATGGAACATTTTCGGATTTCAGATAACCTCAGGTCTTCAAGTCTTTTATAAAAATAATTGAATAAGAATAGAGAATTGAAATAAGCTAACTGCATTTTCAAATTTTCAAATTCTCAAATTTTCAAATTAAGAAGATGGAGCAAAAAAAGCACTGGCAAAGTTTTGGAGAGCTGAATCAGTCTGAAGCCTACAACAAAGACGTTAAAGACGAATTCAAAGAAGAACTTCCTTTTGTGTCTGAGGAAAGCGCAAGCTTTTTAGGAACAAAAGCGCCACGCAGGGACTTTTTAAAGTATCTCGGTTTCAGCACGGCTGCAGCTGCGGTAGCGGCAAGTTGCGAAATGCCTGTAAAAAAGGCAATCCCATTTGCCAATAAACCCGAAGATATAGTTCCCGGTATCTCTAAGTATTATGCAACTACTTATGTGCAGGATGGAGATGTGGTAAGCGTTTTGGCGAAAGTGCGCGACGGACGTCCGATCAAAATTGAAGGTAATGACCTGAGCCCGCTCACCAAAGGCGGTACTTCTGCCCGTGTTCAGGCTTCAGTGTTAGATCTATATGATACTGCCCGTTTACGTTTCCCAACCATTGAAGGAAAAGAAGTAACGTTTGAGGCAATCGATAAAGCAGTGGCTTCTTCTTTGAGCGGTCCGGTTGTGATTGTAACCAGTACCATCACTTCCCCTTCTACCAAAGAAGCTATCAGCCAGTTCCTGGCAAAATACCCGGGCAGCCGCCATGTAACCTATGATGCTATTTCTTATAGCGGTATTTTATTGGCCAATGAAGCTACTTACGGTAAAAAAGCCATCCCTTCTTATCATTTCGAAAATGCGAAAGCGATCGTAAGTATCGGTGCCGATTTCTTAGGTACCTGGCTCAGCCCGATCGAATTTGCGAAACAATACGCAACCGGTAAAAAATTAGACGAGAAGAATCCTGAAATGAGCAAGCACATTCATTTTGAAAGTGTTGCCAGCTTAACAGGTTCTAACGCGGATGAAAAATATTTACACCGTCCATCTGAAACAGGTGCGGTGGTAGCTGCTTTATTAAGTGCCGTTAACGGTCAGGGTGCTGCAGGTATCAGCGATGCCAAACTGAAAGCCGGTATTGAAAAAGCGGCTAAAATGTTAGCTGCTAACAAAGGCGCTGCTTTAGTAGTGGCCGGCAGCAATGATGTAAATGTTCAGATTGCAGTAAATGCGATCAACGAAGCGATCGGTGCAGGTGGTAAAACCATCGACTGGTCTGCTACTTCCAATATCCGCCAGGGTGTGGATGCAGATTTCGCTAAACTGGTAGAAGATATGAACGCAGGTTCTGTTGGTTCGTTATTCATCCACGGAGCTAATCCTGCATACAGCTGGTTCGATGCTGATAAGTTCAAAGCCGCATTGAAAAAAGTAAAAACAACCGTTTCTTTCAATAGCAAACTGGATGAAACTGCTGAGCTCTGCAAATTTGTGATCCCCGATCATAACTACCTCGAAAGCTGGGGTGATGCAGAAGCAACAACAGGCCATTACTCTTTCTTACAGCCAACGATCTATCCTTTATTCAAAACCCGCCAGTGGCAGGACAGTCTCCTCAAATGGGCAGGTAATCCTTCCGACTATCTCGCTTTCCTGAAAACTTTCTGGAGCGCGAAACTGGGTGGAGAATCCGGATGGAACAAGGCTTTGCAGGATGGTGTATTAAATCCTTCTGCCGGTACTTTAGCAAGTGCTTCTTTCAACAGCAGCGCTGTGGCCAATGCGGTTACTGCATTAGGTTCAGGAAAGAAAGGCGGTAAAATTGAATTGGTTCTCTACGAAAAAATAGGCATCGGTGCCGGACAAGGTGCTGCTAACCCATGGTTGCAGGAATTACCAGATCCGGTTACACGTGCTACCTGGGATAACTACGTAATTGTTTCCCCTGCTTTGGCAAAGACCTTGTTGGACATTGATCTGAACAATGGTGGCCAGGCAGATTCTTACGAAGTAAATCCACCGAAGAAAGTAGTAAAAGTTACCGTTAACGGTAAGAGTGTTGAATTACCAGCCCTGATCATTCCGGGTACGCACCCTGATACCATTGCGATCGCTGTTGGTTATGGCCGTAGCGAGAAACTGGGTAAATCTGTGGTAGGAACCGGTAAGAATGCATTTCCTTTTGCAACCTTGAGTGGTGCTTCTGTAAGTTTTGTGAATACAGATGTTACCATCGTTTCAACCGGCGAAAAATATCCGGTTGCCTTAACACAAACCCATAGCCGTTACGATACCGAGCAAGGTAATCGTACCGAGGTAATGAAAGAATTAACACTGGCTGCCTATAAAGAAAATCCAACCGAGATCCGTGATGAGCGCGAAGCAGAACTTAAGCCTTACGGTGGATTGGAGAAATTCGAAAGTCAGGGTACGATCTATCCTGTTTACGACAGACCGGGTATCAAATGGGGCATGAGTGTGGATCTGAACACCTGTACCGGTTGTGCTGCCTGTGTTGTGGCGTGTAATGCAGAGAACAACGTTTCAGTAGTAGGTAAACCGGAAGTACTCCGTGGCCATGAAATGCATTGGTTACGTATCGACCGTTATTTCAGCGGTGATATGGATAATCCAAACGTGGTATTCCAGCCTTTGATGTGTCAGCATTGTGATAACGCTCCTTGTGAGAACGTTTGTCCGGTTGCTGCTACCAACCACAGTTCTGAAGGGTTGAACCAGATGACTTATAACCGTTGTATCGGTACAAGGTATTGTGCCAACAACTGTCCTTATAAAGTACGCCGCTTTAACTGGGCCGATTACACAGGAGCCGACAGCTTCCCTAATAACCAGGAAGGTATTGTGAACGATGTGGTACTGGATATGAACGACGACCTCACACGCATGGTGTTGAACCCGGATGTAACCGTGCGTTCACGTGGTGTGATCGAAAAATGTTCTTTCTGCGTACAGCGTTTACAGGAAGCCAAACTGAAAGCCAAGAAAGAAAGCAGACCCATGGTTGACAGCGATCTGAAAGTAGCTTGCCAGCAGGCTTGTCCTACCAACGCCATCAATTTTGGTAATGCCAACGATAAACAAAGTAGTATCAGCAAAACACGCAAAGAAAACCCTAACCGCCAGTTCTATGTGTTAGAGCAGTTACACGTGTTACCGAATGTTACTTACATGGCTAAAGTGCGTAACGCAGATGAAGCACATGAGGCCGGCAAGGAGAAGAAAGGTGCTGAGAAAAAAGAAGAAAAGAAAGAGCACGCATAAGAACGTCACTGCGAGGAACGAAGCAGCCTGTGTTCCGAATAAGGATAAGCAGGCATTGATGAGATTGCTTCGTTGTTCCTCCTCGCAATAAAGGTGAACAGAAAGTTGAAGTGTACGATCCCGCTAAAGTCGGAACAGGCACAACGAAGTTGATAGAGAACAAAAGTTGATTCAATAAAAAATACTATTCCGCCACAAGCGGGATGGACTACTAAACAAGACCAGATGCATTTAAAGTACGAATCACAGCTTAGGGAACCATTGGTGAATGGGAACAAAACCTATCACCAGGTAACAGAAGATATCGTTCGCCCGATTGAAGCAAAACCCAGCCGTTTATGGTATGTAGGGTTTTACATCGCGGTGGCCGTATTGTTATTTGGTGTGTACTCTATTTACAGGGATGTTACCTATGGTATCGGCCAGTGGAACCTGAATAAGACCGTTGGTTGGGGTTGGGATATTACCAACTTCGTATGGTGGGTAGGTATCGGTCACGCAGGAACGCTGATCTCTGCGATCCTGTTACTGTTCCGCCAGGGATGGAGAACAGGTGTGAACCGTGCGGCTGAAGCGATGACGATCTTCGCGGTAATGTGTGCGGGCCAGTTCCCGATCTGGCACATGGGCCGTGTGTGGATGGCTTTCTTTGTATTACCTTATCCTAATACTCGTGGACCATTATGGGTGAACTTTAACTCACCGTTGTTGTGGGACGTATTTGCGATCTCTACTTATTTTACTGTATCACTTTTATTCTGGTATAGTGGTCTGTTACCGGATCTGGCAACTGTTCGTGACCGTGCTTTCACCAAACTGCGTAAGCGTTTATACGGTGTAGCTTCTTTCGGATGGAACGGTTCTACCAAACACTGGCAGCGTCATGAGAGTCTTTCACTGGTTCTGGCCGGTTTAAGTACACCACTGGTATTGTCTGTACACACAATTGTATCCTTTGACTTCGCCACCTCCGTAATTCCGGGTTGGCATACTACCATCTTCCCTCCTTACTTCGTTGCCGGTGCGATCTTCTCTGGTTTTGCCATGGTGCAGACCCTGATGGTGATCATCCGCAAAGTATTTGAAATGGAAGACTACATCACCCTCGGTCATATTGAGGCGATGAATAAAGTAATTGTATTAACCGGTTCTATCGTAGGTATCGCCTACTTAACAGAACTGTTCATGGGTTGGTATAGCCAGAACAAATTTGAAGGTTACACATTCTGGTACAGCCGTGCTTACCTGTTCAGTCCTTATGGATGGAGCTACTGGGGTATGATGGCTTGTAACGTATTAAGCCCGCAGATCTTCTGGTTCCGTAAAATGAGAAGGAATTTATTTGTCACCTTCTTCATGAGTATCATCGTGAACATCGGTATGTGGTTTGAGCGCTTTGTGATCATCGTTACTTCATTGTACCGCGATTATCTGCCATCAAGCTGGTCTGTTTACTACAGCCCAACCATCTGGGAGATCGGTTTCTATGCCGGTACCTTCGGATTGTTCTTTACCTGCTTCTTCCTGTTTGCCAAATATTTCCCGGTAATTGCTATTGCAGAGATCAAGTATGTATTGAAAACAACAGGAGAGAGTTATAAAGATAAGATGGGACATCTGGAGCATGTTGCTCCCGAAGTATTTGCACATAGTGGTCATGGACACACTACGGTAGAGAACGATGGGGCGTCTCATTCATAAAAAGGAAGATCATTTTTTAACAATAAATTCCTGAAAGGGAAGTTTTGTATGGCAAAAAAGAAATTCGTAGTTGGCTGTTTTGATGATGAGGAAGTGTTGTTTCCTGCAGTATCAAAAGTGCGCAAAGCAGGTTACAAGATCCATGATGTGTATACGCCGTTTGCGGTACACGGACTGGACCATGCACTGGGTCTGAGAGAGACCAGTCTGCATACTGCCGGCTTTATTTACGGTATAACCGGAACCTCTACTGCATTAGGCTGTATCAGCTGGATATTGGCAAAAGACTGGCCGTTGAACTTTGGCGGTAAGCCACACTTTGCCTTACCGGCCTGGATACCCATCACTTTCGAGTTAACGGTATTGTTTGCTGCGGTAGGTATGGTGTTGACCTTCTGTTATCTCTGCCAGATGGCGCCTTTTGTAAAAAAGCACCATTTCCATGCACGTGCCACAGATGATCTGTTTGTAATGGTGATTGAGTGTACCGAAAAAACCAATGCAGAAGATCTGAAATCATTCCTGGCCAGCAATGGCGCTGTTGAAACCGATATTCAGGTAGCGGAAGAAGGCTGGTGGTTAGGACGGTACGACCAGGATGAATTACCTTTTGAAAACAAGCAAACTGTAGCTGCTTAATTATTATTAGAATAGACTCATGATGAATAAATTAGCAATCATAACTGTTTTGTCTGCCGCAGCAGTGATCGTAAGCTGCAGCGATGTAAAACGCAAGCCGGGTAGTGTTTACATGCCGGATATGGCTTACAGCCGCGCTTACGAAACATATGCCGACCACAGCAACCTGAAAGAGGCGGGTATCAATTATACCAATATGCCTGTTGCAGGAACCATTTCACGTGAAGAGGAAATGCCTTTCCCTTACGCAAAAGACAAAGCGGGTGATACTGCTAACTATTTTGCTTCCAGGCAGGTAAAAAGCCCGATCGATTCTTTGTCAACAAAAGAGGAAGCAGAAGCTGAGCGTTTATATCTCATCAACTGCGGTATCTGTCATGGCGCTAAACTGAATGGTAATGGCCCCCTTTACAAAGACGGTACCGGTCCTTACCCTGTAGCACCCAAGAACCTGATTGCTGATCCGCTGGTATCTGTAATGCCTGAAGGACAAATGTTCTACTCAGTAGCGTATGGTAAGAACCTGATGGGCTCTTATGCATCACAACTGAGCCGCAAACAGCGTTGGATGGTGATCCGTTACATCAAGAACCAGCAACAAAAAGCAAAAGCATCTGCAGCACCTGCTCCGGCAGCACCTGCAGCTAAGTAAATAAATTTAATTTTTCTCTGCCGGCTGGTAGAGAGGGAGATAGTAATAACTGATATAAAAGAGATTAACAATGGCATCTATCAGAGAGCAATTTGAGATTCCCGGAAAGATGAAGACCTGGTCACTGGCCTTGATCGGCGTGGGTTTGGCCGCATTTGCAATTGGCCTTTTTACCAAAGGTTTCAGTTCCGATGAGCATGAGCAGGCACATTTCTGGGGAACACTCATGTACAATACGATCTTCTGGACCTTGGTATGTAATGCCAGTATGTTCTTTATTTGTGTTACCACATTGGCCATGGGTGGCTGGCAGCAGTCGTTCCGCCGTATCCCCGAAGCCATTTCTACGATGGTGCCTATTTTTGGTTCTATCACCTTTGTTGTATTGATCTATGTAGTGGTTAGCGATAAACATTTTATCTACCATTGGCTCGATACAGAAGCGGTTGCAAAAGACCCGATCCTCTCTGGTAAATCAGGATTCTTAAATGCGAAATTCTTTATCATCTGGACTACCCTGGCTATCGGCCTCTGGAGTCTGTTGGGATGGAGAATGCGCCAGATCAGCAAAGAAGCGGATGAAGAAGCGATGGATCATGAAACAGGTGCAAGATTTATTTTACGTAATACGGTACGCGCTGCTTTATTCACCGTTTGGTTTGGTTTAACCGTAGGTTCTACCATTCCATGGTTATGGATGATGAGTATTGATGCACATTGGTATTCTACCATGTACAGCTGGTATACATTTGCAAGCTCATTCGTATCCGGTATGTCATTGATCGCTTTATGGGTCATCTACCTTAAGAACAAAGGATATCTTGAATATACCAACCAGGAACACTTACAGGATATCGGTAAATTCATGTTTGCCTTCTCTATCTTCTGGACCTATTTATGGTTCTCCCAGTTCATGTTGATCTGGTATGCGAACATTCCGGAAGAAACCGTTTATTTCAAACACAGGGTACAGGGTCCTTACAAAGGCATCTTCTTCCTGAACCTGATCATCAACTTTATCTGTCCTTTGCTGATCCTGATGAAACGCTCAGCCAAAAGAAATTATACAATGGTAACTTTCATGGCAGTGCTGATCCTTTTCGGACACTGGATCGATTTCTACCAGATGGTAATGGGTAGCCTGTCTAAAGATCATGTAACCCTTGGCTGGCTCGATTTCGGAATCCTCAGTCTGTTTGTGGGTCTGATGATCCTGTTTGTAGGACGTTCACTGGCCAGCAAACCGCTGATCGTTAAACATCATCCGTTCCTGAAAGAAAGTATTATACACCAGGTGTAATCTTTATTGAAGAATAATTGTTAGTATAAGATAATATTGATAGCGTTATGACAATGTTTTTAACCATAGCAGTAGTTGTGCTGATCTTCTTGGTGATCTTCCAGATCGCTAAAGCCAGTGAATATGTATCTGTTCTGAAAGGAGAAGATGTAAGCCGCAGACAGAATAACAAAGTGAACGGTTTTCTGATGGTTGCCTTTCTGGTACTCGGAATGATCGGTGTTTGGTATTGCAACAAACTCTACTTTCCAAAAACATTACTGGCCGTTGATTCGGCAAGTGTGGAAGGTGCACGCGTGGATTCCATGTTATGGATCACCATTGCCGTAACCGGATCTGTGTTTTTAGCTACCCAGGCCATCCTGTTCTGGTTTGCATATAAATATCAGGAAAAAGAGAACCGCAAAGTTTTCTATTTCGCACACAGCAATAAACTGGAAGCCTTATGGACCATTGTTCCGGCTATCGTATTAACGGTACTCGTAATTGTAGGTCTGCGTAACTGGTTCCTCTTCACAGGCGAACCTCCCAAAGATGCGATGGTTGTAGAAATCACCGGAAAACAGTTTGGCTGGATCTTCCGATATCCGGGTAAAGACGGTGCTTTTGGTAAAAAATATTACAAGAACATTGATCCTGCTACCAATACATTAGGTATGTTATGGGACGATCAGTTAGGACATGATGATGTGGTTACCGAACAAACCGTTTACCTCATAAAAGGCAAGCCCGTAAAACTGATCATCGGTTCAAGAGATGTGATACATGATGTGGGTCTTTCTCATTTCCGTTTAAAGATGGATGCTGTTCCGGGTATTCCAACTACCATGTGGTTTACACCTAAGTATACTACCAAGGAAATGAAGGAGCTGACCAACAACCCCAATTTCGTGTACGAGATCAGCTGCGACCAGATGTGTGGTAACGGTCACTATTCAATGAAAGGAATTATTGAAGTAGTAGAACAGGAAGAGTACGATATGTGGATGGCGAAACAAAAACCACAATATCTGGTAGTTTTCCCTGATAAGGATCCTTCCAATGCAAAAGCAGCAGACACCACCAAAACAACGGTAAAAGCAGTAGATGCCGTAGCAACAAAAACAGTAGCAAAATTGTAAATAATGTTCTTCCGGCTATTTCGGAAGATGATACGTTGAAAAGAACTAATTAAAGAAACAGAGTATGAGTAACGAAGCTGTTTTGCACGCACACTCAGGAGCGGCAACGCATGAAGGACACGGTGATCATCATGAACACCACCATCATGAAACATTCATCACCAAATACGTGTTTAGCCAGGATCACAAAATGATCGCTAAACAGTTCCTGATCACAGGTATGTTCTGGGCTGTATTGGGTGGCTTGATGAGCGTGTTTTTCCGTTTACAGTTAGGATATCCCGATTCCACTTTCCCATGGCTGGAAAGTCTGTTGGGTAAATGGGCCAAAGGTGGTCACATTACACCGGAAGCATACTATGCACTGGTTACCACACACGGTACCGTATTGGTATTCTTTGTATTAACAGCGGGCCTTAGCGGTACTTTTGCCAACTTCTTAATTCCATTGCAGATCGGTGCACGCGATATGGCGTCTCCTTTCCTGAATATGCTTAGTTACTGGTTCTTCTTTGCAGCCGGTGTAGTCATGTTATCTTCCATGTTTGTGGAAACCGGCCCCTTCAGTGGTGGTTGGACTGCCTATCCGCCTTTAAGTGCTTTAGGTGATGCCTCTCCGGGTTCTAAAACCGGTATGGATCTCTGGATCGTTTCTATGGCCTTATTTGTTGTGTCTTCTTTGTTAGGTGGTTTGAACTATATCGCTACCATCCTGAACATGCGTACCAAAGGTATGAGCATGACACGTTTGCCGTTAACTATCTGGGCATTGTTCTTTACAGCCGTATTGGGTGTATTGTCTTTCCCGGTATTGTTCTCAGGCTTTATCTTATTGATCTTCGACAGAAACTTTGGAACCAGCTTCTATTTATCAGACATATTTGTGAACGGCGTAGGTGCATTGCCTAATGAAGGCGGTAGCGCAATTCTGTATCAACACTTATTCTGGTTCTTAGGCCACCCTGAAGTATATATCATTTTGTTACCTGCCATGGGCATGGTATCAGAGATCTTATCTGTGAATTCCCGCAAACCTATCTTCGGTTATATGGCCATGATCGGTTCTTTATTCGCGATCGCTATCTTAGCCTTCCTGGTATGGGCGCACCACATGTTTGTAACGGGATTGAATCCTTTCCTCGGATCTATCTTCGTATTGCTCACCTTGTTGATCGCCGTTCCATCAGCTATTAAAGTGTTTAACTGGTTAACCACTTTATGGAGAGGAAATATCCGTTTCACTCCGGGTATGATGTTCGCGATCGGTTTTGTAAGTTTATTTATCTCGGGTGGATTAACCGGTATCTGGTTAGGAAACTCAGCATTGGATATTCACCTGCACGATACTTATTTCGTAATTGCCCACTTCCACATTGTAATGGGTGTGGCTTCTATGTTCGGTATGTTCGCAGGTATCTACCACTGGTTCCCTAAAATGTATGGCAAGTATCTGAACAACACCTTAGGGTATATCCACTTCTGGGTAACCATCGCAGGTGCGTACATGATCTTCTGGCCTATGCACTATGAAGGTCTGGCCGGTATGCCACGCAGATACTACGATTACAGTATTTGGGAAAGCTTCAAACAGTTTGTTGAGCTGAACCGCTTTATCAGTACTGTTGCCATGATCGTATTTGCTGTACAGTTATTGTTCCTGTTCAATTTCTTCTATTCTATTTTCAAAGGAAGAAAACTGACAACCTTAAACCCTTGGGGTGCCAATACTTTGGAGTGGACAACACCGATCCGTCCCGGTCACGGAAACTGGCCTGGTGAGATCCCTGAAGTACACCGTTGGGCATATGATTATGGTAAGGATGGACATGATTTCATTCCTCAAACCACACCGGTTGGAGCAGACGAGAGTCATCACTAGAATAGTTACGGGTAACGAGTAAATATTACCCGGTTATCAATAGATTATTCAATGCTCCCGATACTTCGGGAGCATTGTTTTTACATCGCAGATTAAAAGAAAGAAAATACAGATAAATAAATCTGTGTTTTTAAGCGGAACTAGAAAATGACAAGCGAGAACAACACACAAGGTTCCACCACGTTTACGATAGCTTCCAAAGTGAAGGACTATTTTCAATTGATCAAGTTCACTTTGAGCTTTACCGTTGTGTTCTCCTGTGTGATCTGTTATTTGCTGGCACCCAATGTGGTTGGGTACAACTGGCTGATGATCTTACTGCTTTTCATTGCCGGCATGCTGGTAACAGGAAGTGCCAATGCAATTAACCAGGCAGTAGAAAAAGATACGGATGCAGTAATGAAACGCACCAAGGGCAGGCCCGTAGCTGATGGAAGAATGAGTGCAGGTGAAGCCTACACATTTGCTGCCATTAGTGGTTTACTGGGGGTGTGGATGATGGGCTGGTTCTTTAAAGCAGATGATAATAGTTTTAACTGGGATGCGGCATTGTTATCGGCGTTCAGCCTTTTTTTATATGCGTTCATTTATACGCCCTTAAAAAAGATCAACTCAATAGCAGTGCTGATCGGTGCTTTTCCCGGAGCATTGCCTTGCTTGATAGGCTGGGTGGCAGCAACGAATATGATCAATCCCATAGGAACGATCGTAGTAGATGGAAAGGAGTTTTCAAACTCAGGTGGATGGATCTTGTTTGCAATACAGTTTCTTTGGCAGTTTCCGCATTTCTGGGCAATTGCCTGGGTATCGCATGGCGATTACAGCAAAGCCGGTTTTAAATTGTTGCCCGCAGATCAGGGGCCAACAAGATTTACCGCTATACAAGGCATCATGTATTCGGTATTAATGATACCGGTGGGTATACTGCCTTATTATTTTGGAATGGCCGGACAGGTGAGTATGTGGATCCTGGTAGCGAGTAACCTGTTTATGGTAGTGCAGAGTATACGATTATACAGAGAGATGGATGTGAAAGCAGCAAGAAGGGTAATGTTCAGCAGTTATATTTACCTGCCGATCGTTTTGTTGGCTTTGCTGGCAGATAAGATCAGGTAGATAATTAGAAATTAGTAATTAATAATTAGTAATTATCTAATGATGCGTAACGAAAGGGACGTACAAGTGAGTGACACAACGATGCTGATCAATGGACCAAAGTTCGAACACAAGAAATTATTAATTTCTAATTTTTAATTATTAATTAAAAATAATGATGACAACCGTGCAGACCCGAGAGCCCCAAAAGATTCACCCGCACAAGTTTACCTTGTGGGTGGGTATGGGTAGTATAGTGATGATGTTTGCGGCTTTAACCAGCGCCTATATTGTAAAAAAGAACCAGAGCAGCTGGCTCGAATTTGAATTACCGAGGATCTTCTGGTATTCTACGTTTGTGATACTGGCAAGCAGTGTAACGATCCAGCTGGCCATCAAAGCTTTTAAAGCAAGGGAAATGAACCGTTACCGTAACCTGGTTACGATCACGGCCATACTGGGTGTTCTCTTTTTAGTGATGCAGGGGCTGGGCTTTCAAAGTCTGGAACTGAAGAATATCGCTTTAACGGGTGCCAAAAGTAATTCTGCTGCTTCTTTTCTGTTTGTGATCACGTTTTTGCACATGTTGCATGTTTTGGGCGGTGTAATTGCTTTGCTGGTCATATTTTTCAAGGCTTACAGGCAGAAAGTGAAGAATTATAGCGCTATGCCAATAGAACTGGCCGGAACATATTGGCATTTTGTAGATGCGATCTGGATCTATTTATTCATCTTTTATAACTGGATAGGTTAGTTGAAGAAAAAGTTGAGGTTTATTCACCTTTTTTGAACGGTAGCCAATATTTTTGTAACGAAACTTTAGACTTAGAACATGTCAACATCAACTACGGTTACACCAACCAAAATGTGGAGCGGCGGAAAAAGCCCTTTCAACGTAGAATACGGCAAATTGATGATGTGGTACTTCCTGATGAGCGATGCTTTCACTTTTGGCGCATTCCTGATCTCTTATGGTACCATTCGTTTTTCAACCAATGGCTGGCCTGACCCGAATGAAGTGTTTAGAAGCTTCCCTTTTGCACCGGAAGGGGTACATGCACCGTTGGTGTTTGTGAGTATCATGACCTTTATCCTGATCATCAGTTCTGTTACCATGGTACTGGCTGTACATGCCGGTCATAATATGGATAAGAAAGGAGTGGTGAAAAACCTGATCTGGACCATTATCGGCGGTATCGCTTTCTTAAGCTGTCAGGCTTGGGAGTGGAACCACCTGCATGCTGAAGGTGCCTGGTGGGGCAGCAATCCTTTCCTGAATCATGACGGAACGGCTTCTTCTACCAATTTTACCAATTACTTCTTTACGATCACCGGATTCCACGGATTCCACGTGTTCTCTGGTGTGATCATCAATATCATTATGTTGATCATGACCTTACTGGACAAGTTTGAAAAACGCGGCCATTACCTGATGATCGAAAAAGCCGGTTTGTACTGGCACTTTGTAGACCTGGTTTGGGTATTTGTATTTACCTGTTTCTACCTGATTTAAGACCAAGACCATGGTCCATGGTCTATGGACAATGGACAGATTTTTTATATGATAATTTTATAATAAGATATTATGGAACATACAGTAGCACACGAAGAACATAGCGGCGGCGGAGTTAAAGAGATCGTAAAAGTAACGATCATCCTTTCTGTCTTAACCATTATTGAACTGGCTTTAGGTTTCTGGATGATGGGTATGCCACTGGAAAGCGGTTTACGACTTGCTGTAAAAGGAACCATCATTATTCTGATGCTGGCCAAAGCCTTTTACATTGTTGGTTATTTTATGCACCTGAAACATGAGATCAAAAACCTGATCATGACCATCGTAGTGCCTTTGGCATTGTTTGTTTGGTTCATCATTGCTTTCTTATATGATGGAAACTCATTCCGTCACCTGAGAAACACCTACGATCCACACTTTAAAGAACAAAGCACCATTAAAGTAGAAAAGAAAGAGGAAGCCAAGCACGAAGAGAAGAAAGAAGAAGCAAAGCCTGTTGAAGAAGAGAAAAAAGTGGTGGAATAAGAATCGTTTGTCATCTTTTCAAATAATTATTAAACCATCGCTTTTATGGCGATGGTTTTTTTATAGATACCCAATATGAATAAGAAAGCGTTGATGGGCCTGTCGGTAGCGGTTTTGCTGCCCGTGTTCTGTTACCTGGTATTGAAGTTTGCCAGTGAAAGGGCCGTAGATATGCCACGGAAATACTTTTATGATACGGTGGTGAGCCGTGTAGATAAAGGCAAAATGATCTCCGACACTATCTGGCACCAAACAGCAAATATCCATTTGCAAAATCAATTGGGCGATACAGTAAGCCTCTATGATAAACCGGGAAAGATCATTGTAGCTGATTTCTTTTTTACCAGGTGCGGCAGTATCTGTCCGAGGTTAACCACCAATATGGCAAAGCTGCAGCAATCCTTTATCCGCGGCGGTGATACCAGAAATAAGATCGACACCTCCATTGTACAATTCATTTCGTTCTCGATAGACCCGGAAAGAGATAGTGTTTCTGTTCTGAAAAACTATGCCGACCGCTATCATGTAAACCATGATAACTGGTGGATGCTAACCGGCAGTAAAGATTCCATTTACAAGTTTGCTTTCGAAGAAATGAAAGTAGATAAGTACAGTGATGAACCCATCAGTCCGGATTTTGTACACACCAGCCGTTTTATATTGATCGACAAAGCTTATCGGGTACGCGGTTATTATAATGGATTGGATTCTTCCTCCATCTCCAAACTGGCCCGCGATATCGGTGTACTGATGCTGGAAAAAGACAAGACACAAAAAAGCGAAGTATTCGCCGAGATCCTTAACCTGAGCTGGTTATGGCTCATCATTGTTTGCGCCGTGATCTTTTTTGTAGTGTATATGCGTGGCCGGAGAAAACTAAATGGATAAATTTTTGTTGATTAGTTTATTGGTTTACTCGTTGATAAGTAGGCCATGAAAACCAATAAACCACTAAACAAGTAAACCAATAAACCAACCATGTTAGAAGCATCCATTTCAAAGAATGATAAAAAAGCTGCCTGGCTGATCGGAATCTTTTCAGTAGTCGTATTCAGTGTGGTAGTATTGCTCGGGCAATTCAAACTTAATGTAGACCTGGGTTTTAATGTGCACATATTTGCAACCATCAACGCAGTGATCAATTCAATTGTTGCTGTATTGCTGGTAGCTGCCCTGGTAGTAGTTAAGAACGGGAAATATAAACTGCATAAGCAGTTGATGATGACAGCGCTGATTTTGTCTGTGCTTTTCCTGTTATCTTATATTGCCCATCGTTTATTTGCAGGCGAAGCGAGGTTTGGCGACAGTAACCTGGATGGCATCTTGTCTGAAGAAGAAAAACAACAGGCAGGAGCTATGCGCTACGTTTATTATATTATCCTTGGTACCCATATTTTCCTGGCATCCATCATTCTGCCTTTTATTTTATTCACTGCCTATCGCGGCTTAACTGCAGAATTTCCCCTTCATAAAAAACTGGCCAAAATTACCTGGCCTTTATGGTTCTATGTGGCAGTTACCGGACCGGTTGTGTATTTGTTGATCAGCCCGTACTATCGTTAATTTTGGTCCCGGCTAAGCCGGAATGAAATTGGGAAATTGGGAAATTTCTTTACATCTCAGAATGTCTTTCTGCCTTTTCAATTTCCCAATTTCCCAATTCCAAAATTTCCCAATCAATCAGAGTGACAGTTCCACCGCTGGGTCCCAGAACTTCTTCTCAAAGTCCACGATCACATCATCCACTACTGTTACTTTTTCTTTTTTAAGCAGTTCTTCCATCCTTGTGGGTGTTGAGAAATGCATTTTACCTGAGAGCATGCCGTTGCGGTTCACTACGCGGTGAGCAGGGATATCTTTCATGAGGTGTGCACCATTCATTGCCCAGCCTACCAAGCGTGCACTCATTTTGGTGCCGAGATAGGCAGCAATAGCGCCGTAGGAAGTAACACGCCCTTTGGGTATCTGACGTGCCACATCATATACCTGCTCAAAAAAGGAGCTGTCTTTTTTACCGCTGGGCAAAACGGATGTTAATTTTTCAGGTGGTTTTTTTGCTGCCAAGGGTTTGGGTTTGTTAAGGCAATTTACCTATTTAAGACAGTTCTTGCGTTAGGTGAAGAACAAAATCAGCATCTCATTTTCGAGGTGCTTTACAGCTCTTTTGATTATTGTTGTGCGGGCACAACAATGGAAGCGGCGGGAGTGGCGGAGAGCTCATTCTTTTGGTCCAACAGTTCAGAACGGCGGGGTTCGGGCACTGAGTCATATTGGTAAGGACAATGACGGCAACCATGTCCGCAGCAATGACCTTTGCTCAGATGATAGTGTTCGGTAAAGACCACATATCCATGTTCGTCGTGATAAAAATCAATGCCTTCAGTCAATATCTGGCTCACTCAGTAGTTGTTTTAATACTTCATCTTTTTCTAAAGGAAGTTCTTTGTTAATGCGGAAACAGATATAATGTATGGTATTGCTCTGAGCTATATCCAGTCCTTCATAATGCGTTTTGATCATCAACTCCGGCTTAATCAGTTCCTGCTTGTAAACCTGGTCTGTATGTTCCAACAATTCCAATTCAAATAAGTTGATCACAGCCAAAGTAAAATGATAAAGATCGGGGCTGTCTGTTTTCAGGTTCACCAGTCCGCCTTCCTTCAGGATCTTTTTATATAAGCGAAGAAAGCGGGGATGGGTAAGCCTTTTTTTAGCCCTTGAGCCACGTAATTGAGGGTCGGGGAAAGTGATCCATATTTCTGCTACCTCACCAGGGGTAAAATAGTCGGTAACCTTATCAATATGTGAACGAACAAAAGCCACATTGGTCAATCCCTCATCCAAAGCCGTTTTGGCACCCCGCCAGATGCGGTTACCCTTTATATCAATGCCGATAAAATTACGGGCAGGATGCATTCTGCCTAATCCAACTGCATATTCGCCTTTACCACAGGCGAGTTCCAGGGTAAGGCTGCCTTCATTCTTGAAAAAGCCATTCCATTTACCCGGCATGTTCTGCGGGTATTCCAGCACATTATCAAAATGCTTAATGGCTTCAAAACGGATGAGTTTCTTTTGTCCCATAAGGCTGCAAATGTAAAATCTTAGCGGCTATCCTGTTTTTTAATTTTCTTACCCAAACAGCGTCCCTGCGCCTTTTCGTGCAATTTCTTTTGTGTAACTTTAACACATTAATCACCCCGGACCATCCCCGGTCCCTGTATTCAAAACGCTGCCATATGTCTCCGAAAAAAGCCATGATCATCCTGATCTCCGTTTTTTCTATGCAAACCCTGTTCGCCCAGGAAACCAAAGTATCAGCCATTGCGATGGAAAACATCAAACTGGATATTTCCCTTACTGCTGCCGGCGTTCCTGTGTATGCTGTGTCTTATAAGAACAAACCGGTGATCGCGCCTTCCGAAATGGGGTTTGCATTGATGGATGCGAAGAACCTGCATAGCAATTTTGTATTGCTGTCAACAGAAACCAGATCGGTTGATGAAAACTGGCAGCCTGTTTGGGGTGAAGTAAAAAATATCCGGAATCATTACCAGCAGCTAAATGTTCACCTGAAACAAAAAACAACCGGTCTTTTACTCGATATTGTTTTTAAAGTATTTGCAGAGGGAGTAGGCTTTCGTTATGAATTTCCAGTGCAACCCGGTTTGAAATATTTTATTGTGGCCAATGAATTAACACAGTTTACACTTACCGGTGATCATAAAACATTCTGGATCCCGGGCGATTATGATTCGAATGAATATCCTTATTCCACCACCAAACTGAGTGAGATCGATAATGCAGCTATGGTTGCCAAAAGCACTTCCATTTCTACGCGCGTAGCACCGGATAACAAAGCGGTGCAAACACCTTTGATGATGAAGTCTGCAGACGGAGTATATATCAATATTCATGAAGCCGCTTTATTGAACTATCCTGCCATGCAGCTGCATGTAAATAACAACAACTATCGTTTAACCAGCAGTCTGGTGCCGGATGCCTATGGTAACAAAGCTTACCTGCACGCACCATCACATACACCCTGGAGAACCATACTGGTAAGCGATCAGGCAACTGATATCCTGGCTTCTAAAATGATATTGAACCTGAATGATCCTGCAAAAACAAAGAACACATCCTGGATCAAGCCGATGAAGTTTGTAGGTGTGTGGTGGGAGATGCAGGTGGGTATGGGCGGATGGAATTATTCTGATTTTCCGGATAGTTTGGGTAAGGATGGTAAACTTATTCCGAATGGGAAACACAGCGCCAATACGGCCAATGTAAAAAAATATATTGATTTTGATGCGGCCAGTAATATCAAAGGAGTACTGGTAGAAGGATGGAATACAGGATGGGAAGACTGGTTTGGGAACTGGAAAGAAAATGTATTTGATTTTGTAACGCCCTATCCTGATTACGATGTAAAAGAAATTGTGCGCTATGCCAAATCAAAAGGTATTTCCATGATCATGCATAATGAAACATCGGGATCAGCTACCAATTATGAAAGACAATTGGATACTGCTTATAAATTCATGAATCAGTTTGGCTTCCCTGCGGTGAAAACAGGGTATGTAGGAAAGATCATTCCCCGTGGTGAGCATCACGACGGACAATGGATGGTAAACCATTACGAACGTGTGGCACAAAAAGCATTGGATCATAAAGTAATGGTGGATATGCATGAGCCGGTAAGACCTACCGGCTTGCAACGCACCTATCCCAACTGGATGGCCAATGAAGCCGCCAGAGGCAATGAATTCAATGCTTTCAGCGATGATGGTAATCCGGCAGAACATGAAACGATCCTGCCTTTTACCCGTTTAATGGGTGGGCCTATGGACTATACTCCGGGTATCTTTAAACTGAAAGGATATGCAGCGTATGCACCCGAAAGACAATTGCATACAACGTTGGCTAAACAATTGGCCTTGTATGTTACACTCTATAGTCCTGTGCAGATGGCAGCTGATCTTCCAAAAAACTACTTAGCTAAAGCCGATGCATTTCAATTCATCAAAGATGTGGCAGTTGATTGGGATGATACAAAGATCCTGGAAGCAGAGCCCGGCGATTACCTGACCATTGCCCGGAAAGAAAAAGGGAAAGACAATTGGTTTCTCGGCGGTATCACAGATGAACATGGAAGAACAACGGATATCAGCTTAAGCTTTCTTGATAAAGGCAAAAAATACACTGCTATCATTTATGCAGATGCGTCTGATGCAGATTTTCAAAAGAACCCTGAAGCTTATAAGATAACAAAGCAAACAGTAGACGCTAACAGCAGCCTGCATCTGGTATTGGCCAATGGAGGTGGGGTGGCTGTGAGTTTTGTTGCGGTGAAATGAACAGATGAACAGAAGAACAGGGGACGGATGAACTGAAAGAAAGTATTCATTCAACATTCATCTGTTCCTTGTTCATCTATTCTAATGTTCAACTGCCGTAGCACAAAATAAAAAAGCCGCAACTGATGTTTCAGTTGCGGCTTTTTTGCTGTAGGGGGAGGGATCGAACCTCCACGAGGCAGTTAGCTGTAGTACAAAGTTCGGTGGTCGACCCCGGTCACCTGAATATTGCTACTCAAATGGCTCTATGCTACGTTTATCCTGTTATCCTCACCCCCGAGACAAGAGGGCATGTCTGCCAAAAATTTCATCACCCCACAGTATATAAGAACGCTGTCAATGTTTGTTTGACAAGACAATATTAGCACATATTCCCCATTTGTTGTAAAAAATTCAATAAATTATTTGATAATATAGAAAACGTTCAATATATTTGATAATATACTGAAAATTATCTAAAAAATCAAACTAAAATGTCCGCTAAATTAAATCTTGACAAATTGGATCTGCAGATCATCCAGGAAATGATGGAGGATGCTGAGATCTCCTATGCTGATTTAGGCAAGAAACTCTTTGTTTCGGGTGGTACCATCCATGTAAGGATCAAGAAACTGGAAGAGTTGAAGGTAGTTAAAGGTAAAAAATTATCTGTAGATCTCAAATCTTTGGGCTACGATGTGATCGCTTTTATCGGCATCTACCTCGAAAAGAGCTCAATGTATGATAGCGTGGCTAAAGACCTGAAACGGATCCCTCAGATCGTTCGCCTGAATTATACCACGGGTAATTACAGCATGTTTGCCGAGATCGTCTGTAAAGACATCCAGCAACTGCGTTTTGTATTGCACGATGAGCTGCAGAAGATCAAGGGCATTGAACGCACCGAAACCTTTATTTCTCTCGAAGAAAGCCTTGTACGCAATGTGGTTGTAGCGCCACAGGCGGGATAAGGAATAAATTGTATTTTCATTATCTATGTCAAACGATTCCTTTAACCTGTTGGATACCGTAGCGGTTTTGCAAAAACGCTGGAAGACTATTCTTTGGTTTGTTGTGGCAACAGTTGCCGCTGCAACCATCGCTGTTTTTATAGTGCCGCAGTATTACAAATCATCCAGCCTTTTGGTATCTGCTAATCCGGCATTGGCTGATAAGGCAAGAATGTTCAATAACCAGATCCAGGGATTGTACTCTTATTTTGGTTCGGGCGATGATCTTGACCGCATTAATGGTGTTGCTGATATGGACACCACCTATAAACAACTGGTTGATGAATTTTCATTGATTGATTACTATCAACTGAAAGATGATAGCCTTGCTTTACTGAGAAGAAATGCTGCACTACATCTGCGAAAAGATCTGACGATCCAAAAAACAGAACAGGCACAGTTAAAGATCATATGCTGGACTAAAGACAAAGAACTCTCTGCCAAACTGGTTAACCGCATGGTAGCCATTATACAGGAAACAGAAACCGCTATCTGGCAAAAGAATTACCAGCAATCTCTTGAGCAGTTGAATAACGCTGTTGCCAATATGGAACAGCAATACCAGGTATTAAGTGATAGTATTTCAAAAATAAGTGGTGCCAAATATGCGCTTGGTACGGCCAAACTCGAAATCTTATTAGAGCAGATCAAACAATACCGTAAAACGGCTGATGAGTTTGCATTGGCTGCCGCTACCCGTCCTGCTGCCTTTTATATAATGGAAACTGCAGTGCCCGCTGCCAAAGCAGAGCGCCCTGATAAATCAGGAATCATTCTTGCTTCAATGATCGTTGGATTTGTTTTCAGTTGCTTATTGGTATTGCTGAGCGATAGAAAAATCAGGGCCTGATATGTTTGCACATATTCGGCCATATCAATACAAACTCTTTTTATCTTTTGGTATATTTCTGGTAAGTGGTGTTGCTGCTATTGTTTTGCAGGAGCCGCTTATCTTAGTGATCCCGTTCGCATGGATCTTACTTCCGGTTATCTTTCAATTTGCGGTTACCAGAACGGAGCAATTGTTCTGGCTATTTTTGATATTGCTGCCCTTATCAACGGAGTTGAATATTACGCCACAACTCGGACTTGATTTTCCGGATGAATTATTGCTGATGCTCTTAACGGGTATCACAATTATAAAGATCATTCATCAACCGGGATGGTTTCCTGTATCTCTTTCAAAACATCCTTTGTTTTTTATATTGATCATCGACTTGCTTTGGCTATGGATCACCTGTATCTATGCAACAGAACCGTTACTGGCCATCAAATATGTATTGGCGAAGATCTGGTATATCATTCCATTGGTGGTATTGCCGCAGATCCTGTTACAATCGAGGGAACGAATGGGTAAACTGGCTATCTGTTTGTTGCTGTCCATGTTATTTGTGGTGATACAATCTCTTGCCCGACATGCTTACTATGGTTTTTCTTTTAAAGATGTGCAACAGGTACTGGCTCCATTTTTCAGAAACCATGTGAATTATTCTTCCATGTTGGTTTGTTTATTGCCGGTGGCCTGGTGTATGTGGAAACTAACTCCAGCAGAAAATCCAAAACGAAAATGGATCGGATATGGAATATCAATCGGGCTAACCGGTTTATTGTTCGCTTATTCAAGAGGTGCCTGGATTGCTTTGCTGGCGGGCATTCTGGCCGTATGGGTTATCAGAAAAAGAATGATGGGCGTGTTTATGATGCTTACAGTTTTAGCTTTGATCATCTCTATGGCCTGGCTGATCACGGATAAGAACTACATGCGTTTTGCACCAGATCATGACCGCACCGTTTTTCATACAGACTTTAGAGATCATATGCTGGCTACTGTTGAGATGAAAGATGTATCCACCGCAGAAAGATTTTACCGATGGGTAGCCGGTGCAAGAATGCTGGCCGATAAACCCATTACCGGGTTTGGTCCCAATGCTTTTTACCAGCATTACCGCCCTTATGCCGTTAACCGTTTTGAAACATGGGTAAGCGATAACAAAGAACATTCCACCGTACACAATTATTATTTACTCACTGCTCTGGAACAGGGCATTATTGGATTGATTCTGTTCTGTGCATTGTATTTTGGAATGTTGTTGCATCTGCAAAGACTTTATCATCAATTTCAAAGCCGTTTCTACAGATATGTTGCGTTAACAGTAGGTATGGTATTGATCATGATCGGTGTGATCAACAGTATGAGTGATATGATCGAAACCGATAAGATCGGCGCGTTGTTCTGGCTGTGTTTGGGGATGGTGGTTTTACTGGATAGTAAGCGTAAGGAAGAGAGCGAACTGCTTGCCTGAAAATGATTACTGCGTAATCGTGAGTCGTGAGACGTCAGTAGTGAGTAAGAATACGGCCATCACTCACCACTCACGGAACTCAAATTTGCTAAATTTTGCTTCGCACATTCAACGCATCTCTCAATCCGTTACCCAGTAAATTAAAAGCAAGTACCAATAACATGATAGCAATACCCGGGGCTAATGCAAGCATGGGGTTATGGGTGATGATGAAATTATAATTTTCTTTGATCATCAATCCCCAGCTCGGTTGTGGGGGTTGTACGCCTACGCCGAGAAAACTTAATCCGGCTTCGATCACAATAGCTGATGCAAAATTTCCGGCAGCGATCACCATCACCGGACCGAGTATGTTCGGGAGTATATGTTTGATGATGATACGCAGATCAGAATAGCCCAAGGCCCTTGCGGCTTCTACATATTCCAGTTCGCGTACGGCTAATACCTGCCCCCTTACCAGTCTGGCTACATTCACCCACATCGTCAATCCCACTGCAATGAAAACCTGCCAGAATCCTTTGCCCAAGGCAAGTGTAATGGCAAAGACCAATAATAAGGTAGGAATACTCCATACTACATTGATAAACCACATGATCACATCATCAACCCATCCCTTGAAATAACCGGCCAGGGCACCTAACAGTATGCCGATGGTTAATGAAATCAATACCGCGATCAATCCCACACTTAAACTAACTCTCACACCAATGAGTAAGCGGCTTAAAATGTCACGGCCAAATTTATCAGTACCCAACCAGTAAGTAGTTTGTACAACGGCAGGCATTCCTGTTAATGAATAGTGAATGGACCTTCTTTCAGTGATGCCTTCATCAATATATTTCTGATAAATAATACTGTCGCCCTTTGCTTCATAAGCGGTAACCGGAACATATTGATAGGCTTCTTCCGTTCCGTTGAGTAAACGGCTGAAGATATTGGATGATGGAATGTTCTTATCTCTTTTGATACGCAGCAGCAGCGTATAGAAACCGGGCTTCCGGCTTCCGATCTCCGGGATCATGCGGTTGGCATTGGGCGAGGAGTCCGGTGCAATAAAATAACATAACAGCGCAAGCAACAAACTCACAAGAATCAGTATCAATCCAAAGGAAGCGCCTTTGTTGGCTAATAAACGTCGTGTAAATGCTGAGTAATGTAGGGATTGTACCACGGCTGAAATTAAGAAATAATCGGGTTACCGATAAGAAATGAAGATTTGCCGAAAAAACAGATTTGCCATTAAACGTTTGTCAAAAAATATTGTCTACTAATTAAATCGACCTTTTATGAAAAGGACATTCTATTTTCTACTGTCACTTGTTGCAATGATCCCCCTCATCATTTATGCATGGTGGCCAGGAACGGAGGACATGCGCTGATCTCGTTCCTATTTTACGGTTCTTCCCTTCCATTGATAGGTTCCGAATTTACCCAGCCAGCCGGCAATAACTGTATACAGTATATGAAACGGCTGCATGAGCAGAAACCAGCGTAATGCTTTTTCATGCTGATAAAAACGGGCAACCGGTATCATCAGGCTAAGTTCTATGAGCATTTTCACAACAATCAATATCAGCCAGTTGCTGAATCCGTTTGTAAAGAATGGACTGATCAATAACAACAGCAGCAGGAAAAAATTTACTGCATAGACCAATGCGAGCGTCCAGAAGATACTTCTGTCGCGATATTTATCTGCTTTGCTTGCCCAGCGGATACGTTGGTTTAAAAAACTATTCCAGTCAGGCATTGGAGCTGTTGTAACGATAGACTCTCTGCAAAAAAGATAACCCAGTCTTCCCGGATATTTTTCTTTGATCTTATGCATCAGCAGCATATCATCGCCACTGGCAATCTGGTCAATACCATTGAATTGTTCCACTTCATCAAACACATCTTTTCGATAAGCAAGATTAGCGCCATTGCACATGGTATGATAACCCGCAGAAACCGCAGCAGCGGTAATGCCCTGCAGACTGATAAAATCCAATAACTGAAATACCGAAAGGAATGAATGATCATTTGTAAACATAACCGGAGCCGCAACAAAAACCGGGTGCTCTTTTTGAATATATGCATCGAGTACAGTGAGCCATTGTGCGGAAACCATGCAATCGGCATCGGTTGTTACGATCCAGCTCCCTTTGCTTTGACTGATAGCGATCTCAATGGCTTTTTTCTTGTAAGCATTGATGGTATTGCCTTGCAGGTGATCGGTAAGATTCAGTAGCCGAAGGTTGCTGAAGGATTGCTGAAGGTTACGGATAATATTTTCTGTCTGGTCAGTGGAATGATCATTGATCAGGATCACTTCAAAAAGATCTGAAGGATAAGGCTGTTCCAAAACCGTTCTCAAACATCTTTCAATACTCACTTCTTCATTTCTTGCCGGAATAATCACAGAAAAACGGGTTTGCGGGATAGTTGCTGCCGGTTTGCTAAATAAGGGCAAACGCAGGAACCATTGTCTGTATATAAGGATCAACAGACAATACACCGATAAGATCACAGCCGTAAATAAGATGGCTATCCAATACATAGTGGACAAAGAAAGCTAATATTATTCAATGAAGAGTGCAGCAATGGTGGCAGCATGTTTTTCTTTCAGTAACTGGTGGCCGGCTTCTATCTCTTTTACCGTAACAAATTCTTTTACATGCATCCTGAATAGATTTCCATGTTTGGTAAGTATCACATTATCATATTTACCAAACAGCATCCTAACCGGTATGCGGAACTGTTTGATCGATGCCTGTAGAGCCTGCAGATCGGGCCTGAGTTTGCCGAGGGTGGTCCAGCGGCGGTATAATGCAGCCCTTTGTTCTTCGCCATTCAGGTAATGCAGTACAAATTTGAACATACGCTGGTCAATGATGCCCAACCGCCTGCCGAAGTGTATCATCCGAAGCATCCAGAAAGGTCTGCGCATACAATAGCCGAAGAGTTGGTTGCCCAATTGGGTTTGCGTAGAAAGCCATTGCCATTTATTCTTGTGCAATCCATCAGGCGCCACTACTACGGTACGGTTGATCTGTTGGGGGATCCGTTCTGTTAATCGTAAAGCGATCCTTCCCCCCATACTGTAACCCAGCAAACTAATTGGTTTCTGAGTGGGGTTAACCAGGTTGATCACTTCAATCAGGTCTTCCGTTGAAAAGTTGAGATCTTCTTTCCAGTCTGTTTTACCATGAAAAGGCATATCCAGGGCAAATATTGTAAAACGGTCTTTCAGCATAGGTTCCAGCATGTCGAATGTGTTGGCCTCTTCTCCATACCCATGGAAACAGAACAGCCATTCGACCCCTTGGCCAAAGCGTTTGTAGTGAAGGATTGAGCTGCGCCAGCTGATAAAATGCGATTCCACAGACTATTCTTAAATTTTAAGGGTTTATTCTTGGCTATGTCAAAGAAACGAACTTATTTTGAAATTAGTTGCATAACTAACTATATGCCAAACAACCAATTTAGACGCGGAGAATTATACAGTGTGATCAATGGCATGGCTTCAACAGCGGTGGCAAGGAGATTACAGAAGAATTTCAGACAGGCCGGACTGGAGATCACCATTGAACAATGGAGTGTTCTGTACCATTTATGGAAGGAAGATTGTTTGAGCCAGCAGGAACTCTGCAACCGCACATTCCGGGATAAGCCGAGTATTACCCGTTTGATCGATAACCTGGAAAAACAAAAACTGGTTAAACGGATAGCTTCCAAAACAGACAGACGCATTAACCTGGTTTCTTTAACCGATGCAGCCAAAGAACTGCAGGACCAAACAATTGCTCTTGCCAATCAAACCATGAACGAGGCATTGATCGGCGTGAACAAAGAAGAGATCGAAACAGTGAAGCAGGTGTTTCAGAAAGTGTATGATAATCTTACGTGAGGTGGGACAAGAGTGAATGATAGAATGATAGAATGATAGAATGAGTGAATGAGTGAATGAAGAAAGTACTAAAGATAAAAATCCGCTAATCCGCAATCCGCTAATTCGCGAATCAATAAACTAATAAACCCATAAATTTTCCTCCATGGAAACTACCAAACAAACCACAGCGCTGCAGGGCGGCGAATGGTTGATCAAAGAAAGTAATCCGTTCGACACATTTATCCCCGAAGATTTTAACGAGGAGCAGACCATGGTAATGGATATGTGTTCGCAGTTTCTGGATACTGAGATCCTGCCGGTGATCGACAGGATTGATAAACTGGAGCCGGGGTTGATGCCGTCATTGTTACAGAAAGCAGGTGAGCAGGGTTTATTGTCTACTTCCTTTCCTGAGCAGTATGGCGGGTTGGGTAAAGACTTTATCACCTCCTCTATAGTAAATGAAGGATTGGGTGGCGGATATTCTTTTTCTGTTGCTGTTGCGGCACATACCGGTATTGGTTCTTTGCCGATCCTTTATTTTGGTACGGATGCACAGAAAGAAAAATACATTCCCAAATTGGCAACCGGTGAGTGGAAAGGTGCTTATGGTTTAACTGAGCCTAACAGTGGTAGTGATGCACTGGGTGCCAAGAGCACAGCCAAGTTGAGCGATGATGGTAAATATTATATCCTTAACGGACAAAAATGCTGGATCACCAATGGTGGTTTTGCAGATGTGTATACAGTGTTTGCCAAGATAGATGGCGATAAGTTTACAGGGTTTATTATTGAAAGAGGCTTTGAAGGATTTACACAGGGCCCGGAAGAGCATAAGATGGGCATCAAAGGCTCGTCTACGGTTCAGTTGTATTTCCAGGATTGTAAGGTGCCGGTAGAGAATGTGTTGGGTGAAATTGGCAAGGGGCATTTGATCGCTTTCAATATCCTGAATATTGGCCGTTTGAAATTATGTGCAGCGGCTTTGGGTGGATCTAAACGGGCAGCTACCACTTCTATTCAATATGCAAAAACCAGGGAGCAATTCAAATTACCGATCGCTAAATTCGGTGCTATCAGACATAAGATGGCAGAAATGGCGATTCGTATGTGGGTTTGTGAAAC
This sequence comes from Chitinophagaceae bacterium, assembly GCA_947455605.1. Lineage (GTDB taxonomy): Bacteria > Bacteroidota > Bacteroidia > Chitinophagales > Chitinophagaceae > Sediminibacterium. Next base: position 30,809 of record CANGOX010000008.1, on the reverse strand, counting down.
AGCCTTATATCGTACTGCTAAATGGGTAGATAATAAAGAACATGAATTACAGGCCAGCGGTAAATCCTTTGCAGAAGCTTTGCTGGGTGGTGCAGAAGAATATGCGATCGAATGTTCTATGTTAAAAGTATTTGGTAGTGAGGTATTGGATTTTGTAGTGGATGAAGGTGTGCAGATCCATGGCGGTAACGGGTTTAGTGATGAGTACCTGATCTCAAAAGCTTATCGCGACAGCCGGATCAACCGGATCTACGAAGGCACCAATGAAATTAACCGCCTGCTTACCGTTGATATGATGCTGAAACGTGCCATGAAGGGTAAGTTGGATCTGATGAGTCCGGCCATGGCCGTTCAAAAAGAACTGATGAGTATTCCTGATTTCGGTTCAGAGGATGAAGGTGCTTTTGCGAAAGAACTGAAATACATTGCCAATTTCAAGAAAGCCATCCTGATGGTTGCCGGTGCTGCCGTACAGAAACTGATGATGCAGCTGGATAAGGAGCAGGAAGTATTGATGAATATTGCCGATATGGCCATTGAAGTATACCATGCAGAAAGTGCCCTGTTACGGGTAATCAAACTGGTGAATGCCAAGGGAGAAGCAGCAGTGGGGGTTCAGACAGATATGATGCGTACCTACCTGTATGATGCCGCCGACAGGATCAATAAAGCCGGAAAAGACGCCCTGAACAGTTTTTCTGACGGGGATGAGCTGAAAATGATGCATATCGGGCTTAAACGTTTTACCAAGGTGGAACCCTTTAATACCAAGGATGCCCGCAGACGGATCTCTGACCGTTTGGTGGCTGACGACGGATATCATTTGTAAAAAACCTGAAAAAAATTATTAACTTTCATAAAGTTTTTTAATATTTGATTTTTGTTTTACGGTTGCTTGCTAAAAACAAAGCCTCATCGCTGTAACAGGTGATGAGGTTTTTTAATGCTCTTTCCGACCGGTTGTCGCATTTCCTGCCGACATTCCTTTGTTTTTTACATATCGCTGCACAGAAAAATGTTAATCCTGTTAACGTTTTTCCCGTTTACCGATTAATAAGTTCGATTCATGCGTTTTAACATTCGCTTATTTGTTTTCTGCGGGAATTTGTGGTCTTAACAAAAACCTGAGTAAGGGAAATTTCTACAACTGCAAAACATGAGAAAAGCGATTATCATTCATGATAATAATAAAGAAGTTGTTCTATTACAGGACTACCTCAAGATGGTCCCCGGAATTTTGGTAGCAGGCATTTTTGCCAATCTGGATGATACCTCACTGGATGCCATTCATGAACTGGATTGTGATATGGTTTTTTCTTCCCTGTCTGTTCTGGTCAAACTGATCAACAACCAAACGGATCTTCCTTTATTGGTTTGTATGGGCCCGAATGAAGAAATACTTTCTGCGGCCATCAGCAAGAACATTTTTGCCTTTCTCCATGCACCGTTCAGTTATGAGCGGGTACTTTCATTGATACAAACCGCCGAAACTTATATGCTCCAATCATCTTCGCTCACTACAATTAAACGGGATTATGTTTTTGTAAAATCAGACTATAAACTGATCCGGATAAATTTGTCGGATATCCTCTTCCTGTCTGGCTTGCGTGATTATACGCAGATCTTTCTGAAAGGGAAAACATCGCCCCTCACAACACTTCAGAACCTGAAAGAGTTTGAGAGCAAATTACCGGAAACGGCTTTTATCAGGGTGCACAGGTCCTATATCATTTCTTTAAGTCAGGTAGACTCTATCAGCCGGAATGAGATCAGTATTGGTGCACATACCATTCCTATCGGGAATGCGTACCGGCAATTGCTGGATGATATGATCACAAAGAATTCGTAGTTAAAATAGAAACTGCGCCTTTGTGCCTTGTGGGAACATTTTCACGCAGAGGCGCAGTTTCTTTATCGGGTAATACCGCAACTGTCTATTTCCGCAAGGGTGATCACCGGTAGTTTACTGTACTTCAGTTTTGTGATGGCCAGTTGGCCGATCTTAGCAGCTTCTTCTTTTGAAACAAAACCTTTTCTGCCTTCTGCAGCGGGGATGAATTCCTGGTGGATATAAAGTGTATCGTTGGTGTAGATATCATATCCCCAACCGGCGTGGCTTTGAAAGGTTTGTAGGGAGAGTTGTATTTCTTTGTTACGGTCATGCCCGATCTTTCCGGTGAACCTGCTTACTGCAAACAGGATCACCGAAAAGCCGAACAGGAGATACACCCAGTTTTTTCTAATCATTGGAATTATAAGTTACATCAGGTTGAAATTCATCAATATCATCCCAGTAATAGGTGCTGTTTCTGCCGGTGGCAATGAAGGATCTCCCTTTTACGGTAAAACCAACAGCGCCGGTTCTTTCGGAACGTTCATAGGTGGTTTTCCTTGTCCAGCTATCACTCGCAAAATCATATTCCCATGTCTTTTTGGTATAAGATCCATTCTCACCCACACTTACATAACCCTTGCTGCCAAGTACAAATCCAACTGCATTGCTTCGGATGATATCTGAGTAATCATCGTCATAGGTATCTGTGCTGGTATTGGAGATATCCCTGAGCTGTGTCCAGGTGCCACCCGAAATGGCCGGATCAAAAACCCAGAAATCACTCACGGTATTTCCATTGTTGATGCCGGTGAGCAAATATGCTTTGTTGTTATATACCCAGGCAATGGCACCGGAACGTTTGCTTCCGCCAAGACTTGTTTTCTGCGTCCATACACCGCTGTTGTTGGTGCCGCCGCTAGGTGTGAATTCCCAAAGGTCTTTTGTATAGCCGCCATCAAATCCTGTGGTAACATAGCCTTTATCATTTATGCCAAATCCAACGGCATCATATCGGGCAGTGCCGGCAAAATCTGCTTTTTGTACCCAGCTATTGGTTGCGGGATTATATTCCCAGGTGTCGCTTAATCTGTTCAATCCGTCATAACCGGTGGTGATATATCCTTTGGTGCCAACAGTAAAAGCAGTGGCAGAATTTCTTGCCTTACCTGGAAACTGTGCTCTTTGCAACCAGAAATTCTTTACTGGATCGTATGCCCAGAAATCAGTGTAACGGTTGGTGCCATCGAAACCGGTACCAATATATGCTGTATCTCCTATAGTAAATGAAACGGCTTCTGTACGGCCGTTACCTTCAAATTCAGAACGTTTTAACCAGTTGCCGCTGCTGCTGGTAGGGTCGGTTGTGGTACTGCTTTTTGAGCAGGAAAATAAAATCAGAACAAAACTTGCCGGTAAAAAGAAATAGTACTTTAATCGATTCATGTGTAAAATTTTGGCTGAAATTATCTTTCCGCGCTTTCGCTAAATCGTTAAAATGGATTTTCGATAAAGAATCAAAGACGAATGCGTGTTTTTTATCTGCGAACAATTTTCGTGAGTTGTGAATCGTCAGTCTTGCGTATTTTTTCTCTGATTTTTTTCTCACGACTAACGATTTACGGCTCACGTAATACTCGCAGATAAATTCATTTCACTCATCGTTGCAAAGCATACATTAATCCATACTAACAATTCTCTAACAGGCTCCCTGTCTATTATTGTGGCCGTTCTGCAAAGGACTATTTGTTTTGACGTAATACAATCGAATACTGATGCCCCAAAAAATACAACCCTGGTTAATCTTGTTTATTTCTGTTGTATGCTTCGCCTGTAAAAAGGTGGATATACAATTTGGCGACCAGTTTCTTGATAATGGGTACACGCAGGTGATCAAGGTAGATTCATTTGCTGTAGATGTATCTACGGTGTATGTAGATTCTTTTATCACTTCTGCTAAAGGGGTTACCCTGGTGGGCGCACATAATGATCCTGCTTTTGGACAGATCACGATCAATAATTTTCTGGAGATAACACCTCCTGCTTATGTAGATTCTTTTGCGGGAACCACTTATGATTCACTCACATTGGTTCTGCGGCCTAATAAATCTTATTACGGCGATAGCAGTAAGCCCGTTCATATTGATGTAAACCGCGTAGGCGAACCTATTGTGGGGTTTGATGATAACCTTTTGAATATTTATAACACAAGACAGTTCGCCGTATTACCTACACCTATCGGCTCAGCCGATGTGATGGTGCGGCCTAACCAGACCGATTCGATCACCATTCGGTTGAATGATAATCTCGGAAGAGAATTGCTGAAAAAATTACAGGATCCGAATGATGCAGATATGCAGACCAGTAATGCATTCCTGCAATATTTTTATGGACTTCGCATCAGTTCAGGTGCCAGAAGTTCAATGATCTTTGGTTGCAAGGATAGTGTGATCATGCGACTTCATTACAAACAGCCCGGTCTGTATTCTCAGAACAGGACATGGGATTTTTACCTTGCCAATAAGAACCATCATTTCAACAATATCAATGTAGACAGGTCTGCCACACCTTTAAAAGATCTGGCTACGCAGAAACAGATCAATAGCAATGCCACTGGAAATACTGCTTACACGCTGTATGCCGCAGGCGCTATGGCTAAACTCCGTTTTCCTACGATAAGAGACCTGTTAAAGCTGCCCAATTTTGCTAAGATCTTAAAAGCTACTTTGATAATAAGACCCGTTCGGGGATCATACGGTCCCTTCTATTTTTTACCACCTGCTTTGCGTTTGGCAACCACCACACAATTGAACCAGATAGGTGCTGATATTGTTTCTGTAAGCAGTACTGGATCGGCAATTACGCAAACGGGCGATCTGCAGGTGGATTTTTTATACGGTGAGACGACCAATTACGCATACGATCTCACCAGATTCTTCAAAGGCACGATTACAGACGGAACGATCAATCAAAATGGTTTATTACTGATACCCAGCAGTCCGGCACTGGAAACAGAATTCGGAAGATTAACCATGGGCAATGGCTTGAATACAAATGGTAAAATGGAATTGTTGATCGTATATGCTGCTGTACAATAAAATGAACATAATGAAACCGTATTATACATTGTTGATCTTTTTTGCCGGATGGCTGTCGCAGGCGGGCGCACAAAACAATACTTCTCCTTATTCTATCATTGGTATCGGCGATATAGAGAAAAGCAGTTTCGACCGAACCTCGGGTATGGGGCATGCGGGATTGGCTTTATCATCAAATCGTTACCTCTACCAGGCTAATCCGGCATCGTATAGCGGACTGGATGAGCATTTCTTTTATTTTGAAGTGGCCAACCGCTATAAATCTGTGAACTATATTGGTAAACCCATTACAGATCCTACACAAAGTCAGTCATCCGATATACAGTTTAAAAAAGCTGTGCTGGCTATTAAGATAAGACCTAGATGGGCTTTGAGTGTTGGATTAACACCATACAGTACCGCCAATTATTCATTCAATGCCACAAAGACCATACAGGGCAGTAATTTAACAACAGATGCATATTACGAAGGATCGGGCAGCATAAACCAGTTCTATGTGGCAAATAGTTTTGCCATCAGTAAAAATTTATCAGTAGGTGTTCAGGCCTCCTATCTATTTGGGCAGTTACAGGAAAAAGAAACGATTTCTTCAGATATCGCGGATAGTGTATTAACCACTACCAGAAATATTTTTCTCGGTAATGTTCAATTTAAGTTAGGCATGCAGTACAAAACCAAACTGAGTAAGAAATTAAGTATAGCCATTGGTGCCACGATCTCCAATAAAACAAAACTAACAGCAGATTATGGACTATTGGTAACGGATGGAAGCTCGGTTGTTATTAACAATGAATATTACAAATCGAATTATTTTACCATTCCTCTTACCTATAGTGGGGGTATAGCAGCAGTTCTGGATGACACGTACACATTTGCGGCTGATTATCATTTTGAAGGATGGAGTAACCAGAATTACAAGGGGATCAATTATTCATTGGTAAACAGCCGGCGTTTCAGTGCGGGTGCTGAGTATTCAAAAAAACTGCACTATATCAACGGAGCAGTTGAAAAATATTTTTTTCAGGGAGGTGTGTTTTACAGCGATTCTTATTTGAAGATAGCCGGTCAACAGTTAAGTGATTATGGACTCACTTTTGGTGCGGGTGTTCAATTAGCCAGAAGCGGGTTTGGCCTGCAAGGGGCACTTGAATTGGGGACCCGTGGTACCACCAATAACAGCCTGATCAAAGAAAATTACACGCAATTCAATCTTACACTCAGTTATCGCGATTTCTGGATCTCGCGTAAGATGAAAAAATATGATTGATCCCGGCGGCAACATGAATGCTGGCTCGCTTAACGCGAACGGGCATTTTAGATTAACTAAGGGAGCGGGGGAGTATTCTTACTTCCCCAATTTTTTTTAACGAAAGGTCCGGTATCGCTTTTATCTTTTTATCTTCAAGGGATGAAACCCTCCATTTTTATCTGTCTGGTGCTGATGGTATTTACCGCCACTGCGCAAATTACATACCCAAATTATAGATTAACACGGTCTACCGGCAAACTGCCTGCACTTTCTTATGGTCTTGGCGAAGACCGGTTGGGTGGCGCCAAGATGGGGTATATAGACACCAATATTTTATTGCGTGTAATAGACTCTACAAAAGACATGTATAGTGTGCTGTTATCTAAATACCATACGGCTTATATTGATAAAGCCTATATCAAACCGGATAGCGCACAAAAAGACAAAGCTTACTACCTCACCAATTCATTCAGTGTAAAAGGAGATTCTGCTTTTGATTATGTAGGTATCAGCATGGAAGAACATTTGCCGTATAAAAGTTATATGGAAGTAAATCCATCCAAGATCATTGTGGAGATCTTTGGGGTGCAGAGTAATACGAATTGGATCACACAGTTAAAATCGTTGAAGGAGGTTAAAAATGTTTATTATAATCAAATTGAGGATGATGTGGTTCGGGTAACGATAGAATTGCAACATCGCCAGCATTGGGGTTACAGTATTGGGTATAAAGGCAGGAACCTGGTAGTAAAGATCAAAAGACAACCGGAGAAACTGGATTTTAAAAACCTTACGATCGCGATTGATGCAGGTCATGGCGGAACCAACGCAGGAACAGGTGGTGTATATGCCAAATATGAAGAAAAATATTACACCTTACTATTTGCAAAAGCTTTGGAGAAGGCATTGAAAAAGAAAGGTGTGAAAAAAGTGATCATGACACGTACCATCGACACTACATTCGATAATAAAGACCGTATTTTATTTCTGCAACAGCAAAACCCTGATTTTTCGATCAGCCTGCATTTGAACTCAAGCAATAATGCACAGGTAAAAGGGGTGAGCACCTATTATAAACATATCGGCTTTCGCCCTTTAACACAAGCTATCCTGAGCAGGATGCTGGAATTGAAACTGGAAGAATTTGGTAACGTTGGTAATTTCAATTTTGCCTTGAATGCCCCAACTGATTTCCCCAACAGTTTATTAGAGATCGCGTTTTTGAGTAATGAAGATGATGAGAAGAAGATCATCAAAACACAGTTTCAGGAAGATGTGGCAAAGAAAGTGGTGTTGGCGATAACTGACTGGCTGAAAGCGGTAAAATGATTTTGGAATTTTGAAATTGCAGATTTTGAAATTGATTAACTAAGTATAGATTCCAAAATTGGCAATTTCAAAATTCCAAAATACTGCTAGTGTTTAATGAATCTCTCGAAGAACTCAATCGTACGTAACATTTGATCGATACGTTGTCGATTATTACCGCTTCTGGTTAATTCATGTGTGCCGCCGGGGTGTCGAACATATTCCACCGTTCTTCCCAATATTTTTAAACTACGGTATAACATTTCTCCCTGTATCACACCGGTTCTCAGATCATTTTCTCCGTGAAAGATGATATAGGGGGTATGAATATTATTTACATAAGTAATTGGGGATTCTCTTTCCAGTATGGCTTTGGTTGCTGTTTCCCAAGGATAGCCACCGAAATAGTTAGGCACTAAACGCCATGCATTTCCTTCACCGAAGAAAGTTCCGAGATCATATACACCGCGCTGTGAGCAAGCTGCTTTGAAACGTTGATCATGGCCCACGATCCAGGCTACTAAATAGCCGGCATAAGAACCGCCGGTAACAGCCAGTTTGGATGTGTCGATAAAACCATCGGCACCTGCTTTATCTAAATAGGTTAAAACGTCAGCTGTGGGCCCGGTTCCCCAATCATTGATATTGGAACGTAAAAATTCTGCACCGTAACCACCGGATCCGCGTGGGTTTCCGTAAACCACCACATATCCTTTGGCAGCATAATACTGGAACTCATGCCACATAGAGGTTTCGCCCGGTCCCCACATGGCTGTTGGCCCGCCATGAATATCAAGAATGGTTGGATATTTTTTGCCTGCTTCAAAATTGGCAGGCTTCATGATCCAGTATTCGATCGTCAATCCTTTCTCATTCACAAAACTTCTCTTTTCAGGAAAACTTAGTTTTTTATTTTTTACCCAATCATAATTGAAGCTGCTGATACGTTTTGCATTTTTTAAAGAAGCATCACTTGTATATATTTCAAAAGGATTGGCCACTTCTGTTTTTACAAAAACGAGGGTATTATTTCTTAGGTCAAAACTTATCACGCCGGAATTCACATCGCTCAAAGCTTCTACCTGTTTGGTCTTTACATCGGCGCGGTAAACAGGTTGTCCGCCATTGCTCTGTGCAGAGAAGTAAATATATTTTTCATCATTGCTCCAGGTAATATTTCCTTTGGCCCTGTCGTATGGAATGTTTACAATGTCTTTACTATTGCCATTTAAAGGCATGATGGCAAGGGTGGGTACATCTACAAAAGAAGTATTTCCATATTGAAAAGCCAGCCATTTACCGGAAGGAGAAAGTTTAGCACTATTATAGGTTTTTCCTTCTGCACCTAAAATCATCCGCATATTTCCCCCATCAGCATCAGTGATAAATATTTCACTTTCTAATGAACGGTCCGGATGTTGTTTATCATCCACATCTCCTGTAATGATCAGTTGTTTTCCATCGGGGGTAAACTCAATTCCGTTAAAACGATAAAAGCCATGTGTTAAAGCAACCGGTTGTGCTGCAGCATCAATGCCGGTAACGAAAAAATGATTGAACGATATTTCTGATGAAGTGGTAGACTCTTCCTGGAAATTCAGTTTGGTGATCACTTTGGCTTTTTTGTCGGTAGCATTGTTCTCTAAATAGGCACGTACCTCATCCCAGTTTCCATCAGGATCTGCTTTAGCGGTACTGGTCTTTAACTGGCTATTATCATCAAATCCCGGTTTTTCATATGGCCATTTGGGTACCTCTTTTTTAGGGTTGAGGTCGGTATCCTTTAACAGCTCTTTCAAAGTGATGCTGGAAGCGAAAACGATCTTTTTTCCATCCGGACTCCATTTGGGTGAGCCGGCACCGTATTTAAATTTGGTTAACTGCATCGGCTCGCCCCCATCGAACGACAAAAGGAAGATCTGTGGCTTTCCATCAACGGCCCTTACAAAAGCCAGTTGCTTGCCATCCGGGCTCCAGGCAGGTTGCGAAGCGCCTTCTTTAGCAGTTAGGGGTTTGGGGGCAGATGAGCCATCGGTGGCCACTACATAGAGCTGGTTCAGGTATTTGTATTCCAGCTTGCTGTCGCCATCGGGTTCGATATTATTTACCACAAATACAGCTTTGCTGCCGTCGGGACTGATGCTTACCCCACTCAGTGCCTTGATCTTGAGCATATCGGTTACCTTGATCAGGTCGGATTGAGCGAACAGAAGCTGAGCCGGACAGAGAATCAGCAAGAGTAATAGTTTCTTCATAAGTAAGTGTTTGGATGGTCAAAATACAAAGAAATGCCATGCACACGCGGCACTAAAGTCCTGAATGGAAAATTATTTATGCGTACACCCCCACTTTTAAAAGCGGGGAAAGGGGGCTTCTCAATTCTCCTTTTAGGACTTTAGTATGGGGTGTAAGCTTATTTGTACTTTTACCCCCTAAATTTTTCATATATGAGCCAATTAGTGAAAGAATTCAATGAATACCGCGAAAAAATGAATGAGGTGATCCTGAGTAAGGACAATCTGGTGATGAAACGTCTCTGGAACCTCGACACCAATACCTATGCCGAGGGTGCCCTGGATAAAAAGACCAAGGAAATGCTGGGATTGGTAGCCAGTATGGTTTTGCGCTGTGATGACTGCATTAAATACCACCTGGGCAAGAGCCACGAACTGGGGGTAAATACCGAGGAGATGTATGAGATCTTTGCCGTAGCCAATATTGTGGGAGGAACCATTGTGATACCGCATACCCGCAGGGCGGCTGAATATTGGGAAGAACTTATGGGGAATTCATAATTAGTAGTTAGTAATTACTAATTTATTAGGATATTTGTGACCGATTTAGATAGTTCAATTACTAATTATTAACTATTAATTACTAATTTTTTAGCCTTTCGCCATGTCAGAAACATTAACACAAGCGGCACCTCTTTTAACTGCTAAGGATTTTGCTACCGACCAGGAAGTACGCTGGTGCCCGGGTTGTGGGGATTATTCCATACTTGCACAGGTTCAGAAAGTGATGCCGGGTATCGGTATCCCGAAAGAAAATATCGTGATCATCAGCGGTATCGGCTGCAGCAGCCGATTTCCGTATTATATGAACACCTATGGTATGCACTCGATCCATGGCCGCGCAACAGCGATCGCCAGTGGTTTGAAAGCTGCCCGTCCTGAACTCAGCGTTTGGATCGTTTCCGGTGATGGAGACAGCCTGAGCATTGGGGGTAACCATACCATTCATTTACTGAGAAGAAATTTTGATGTGAATATGCTGGTGTTCAATAACCAGATCTATGGTTTAACCAAAGGACAATATTCACCTACTTCAGAAGTACATAAAGTAACCAAGAGTACACCTTTTGGAAGTATCGATCATCCGTTCAATCCATTGGCATTGGCCATGGGTGCTGATGCAAGTTTTATTGCACGCAGTATGGACCGTGACCCGAAACACCTGCAGAGCATGCTTACCCGTTCTTATCAGCATAAAGGATCCTCTTTCCTGGAGATCTATCAGAACTGTAACATCTTTAATGATGGTGCATTTGAGATCTTTACAGAGAAAGGAACCAAACAGGAAGAAACCTTATTTCTGGAGCAGGGTAAACCATTGATCTTTGGTGCGAACCAAAACAAAGGCATTAAAATTGATGGACTGAAACCTGTTGTGGTTGAATTAGGTAATGGGGTAAGCGCAGATGACCTTTGGATCCACGATGAAAAAGATTTTTATAAAGCACAGATCCTGATCCGCTTATTTGATGATCCAACCAAGCCTGATGGACATTTTCCTCGTCCGTTTGGTGTATTCTTTGAAACAGACAGACCTTGTTATGAAGATATCATGAGCCTGCAGATCGAAGAAACCATTGCAAGTAAAGGCAAGGGCGATCTTGACAAACTGCTCCGTGGTAAAGAGGTTTGGGAGATCATGTAATTTTGATACAAATACATTTTATACAAAAGCCCTTGCGATAGCAGGGGCTTTTTATATGCGCTCATATTTTAGCGATCTCATTTCTCAGTGCAAACAATACCAGTCCTATCCTCGAAGCCACTTTTAATTTCTCAAACAACATATCCCGGTAGCCGTCTACGGTTCTTGGGCTGAGGTACATGGCGGCAGCAATTTCTTTATAAGATTTATCGGTACAGAGCCAGCGGAGAAATTCTTTTTCCCTGACGCCAATTTCATTCAGGATGGCCTGCTCTACCTGTTCATTGGGTTGCGAACCTTGTAAAGAGCCTACAATATGTTTATACAAAATTGTATTGATATAAATACCCTTGCTCATCACATCCTGCAGAGCCTGCCGGAAATCGAGGATCTCAGAATCTTTTAATAAATACCCCCTTGCGCCGTTGCGCAGCATTTTAATGATGGACCGCTCATCATTCAGCATACTGATGGCAATGAATTTGAGTTTGGGATAATGGGCCGTGATCCACTGGGCCGTTTCGTGACCGTTCATAATTGGCATATTGATGTCCATCAATACGAGATCAGGCAGATTGTGGGGGTCCAGCCATTTGGTGAATTCCATACCGTTATTGGCTTCATAGATCACCGTGAAGCCCGGAATGGCATTTACAACAGAAGCGAGGCTTTGCCTCATCAGAATATGATCGTCGATCATGGCAACCCTGAACATAGTGTGCATTTTAGTTTGAGAGAATAAGCGAATACACCCTGCGGTGTAAGAGGACTAATTTCAGTTTAATTGCCATACCAAGATCGGGTGTTAGTACGTAAAAAAATACCGTTAAAACACCCAGTTTCTTGCGTAGAAGCCGTCTTGCGGGGGTGGCGGGTGCAGTCTACTTTTATACCGGATGAGATCAGTTGGTCTAACTGTTCTATCCATTCAGTTTTAACGGGGGTTACAAACAAACAGAAGGCGGCACAAGGCCGCCTTTCTGTTACCCGTCATTGCGAGGAACGAAGCAATCTGTGCTTCGAATAATAGTAGGTTTCTGTTTTGGATTGTCTTTGAATAGCTGATTATCTCAGCGTGTTAACTCAGGCTGCTTCGTTCCTCGCAGTGACGTTTATCTTTATGCTTCCAGCAAAGCTTTAGCAGCCATCTCAAAAACCCGTTTTCTTTTCCAGTTGTACCAGGGTTTAGGCGCGGTCTTTTTCATGAGGGTATCAATACTTCTCATCCCGAATAAGTTCCATACGCCCGTTAATTTTCCGGTGAGAGAGGGTTGCATGGCGCGGAGGCTCATGGCAAAGCCGCTGTTGAGGTATTCCATATGGTGCCAGTAGCCGGCGGGCATAAATAAGGTATCTCCATGATCCAGTATCACTTCATAACCCTTTGCTTTTGCCAATGCAGGAAATTGTTGGTAATCCAGTTTACTGTTCTGTTCATCATAATAATTACTGAAATCGGCCAGGCTTAATACTTCAAAAGGTTTTCTGTAAATCTTATACTGCTCTTCGTGAGGGAAAAGCAATACCCTTTTTCTTCCCGCGAACTGAGTATGCAGGATATGACTCACATCAATATCAAAATGCATATGGGTGATGGAAGTTTGTCCGCCGGTAAACAACATCGGATATTTTTTTAAGAAACCTTTCATCAAATGTTCGGGCCAGGTAAAATCTTTGGTCAGCTCCGGAGCATGATCGAAAATATTGAAGAGAAAGATCCGCCAGCCGGCTGGTCCCTGGCTGATCATATCAATATATTCACCAAAGGTCTTGTAATCGTCTGCCTTATTAATGGGTGTGTATGCATCGCTTTTTACATTATTGTATAAAGCCACTTCCTGTTTTCCTACCAGTTCTTTAAAATATGCCCAGTTCCATTTTTCAAAAGCGGGCCAGCTTTTGGCCATGTTTTTAATAACCAGGGGTTTCTTGGGGAAATAATAGTGCTGTTTAAAGTCTAATGGGCTGATATCATCTACCACCGGTACGGGTTGAAGCTGCATGGTTGATTGATTTTTTGCAAAAATACACTGCATGACGATTTTTTGATACTCCTAAAGGTTAAAGGCTTCTTAAGGTAAGCTTACACATTGTTCGTAAATTGCCCTATGTTATTAACGATACACCCCGATAATCCGAATGCAAGGCATATCAAGACCGTGATCGAATGTTTGCTCGATGGCGGGGTGATCATTTATCCAACCGATACCATCTATGGTTTGGGCTGCGATATTTTTCAACCCAAAGCGATCGAACGTATTGCCAGAATCAAAAATATCGATCCGGCCAAAGCACAACTGAGTTTTGTATGTTATGATCTGAGCGACCTGAGTAAATACACCAAAAGTATTTCCACCCCTTTATACCGGTTGCTGAAAAATTATTTACCCGGACCCTATACATTTATTTTACCGGCGAGCAAGGAAGTGCCCAAGATCCTTCACAGCAAAAAAAACACCATCGGTCTTCGTGTGCCGGATAATAATATTGCCCGTACCATTGTTCATGAACTCTCGCATCCCTTACTCTCAGCATCCTTACCCGGAGACATGGTGGAAGAATATACCGACCCTGAACTGATGCATGCTAATTTTGAAAAGCTGGTCGATATTGTAATTGATGGCGGCATTGGGGGAATGATCCCTTCAACCATTGTAGATTGTACAAAAGACGAGTATGAAGTGATCAGAGAAGGGGCTGGGGTTTGGGAAGAATAAAATCAGGTTTATTCCTTGTATAATCTCGTTCCTTCGCGTCTTTGCGGTGAGGAGAAGGATTAACCGCAAAGGCGCGAAGGCGGAAGGGTTCGCAAGGTTACATCACTTTAACGAAACCTCAGCTCCGTTTGCTGTGGTAAAATATTATAGCTCTTCCGGTGATATTTACACAAGCCGTATTGCTCAATGGCTTTTCTGTGTTGTAAAGTTCCATAGCCCTTATTCTTATCCCAGCCATACTGCGGAAATTCTTCGTGCAGTTGTTGCAGGTAATCATCGCGGAATGTTTTGGCAAGGATACTGGCTGCGGCTATATTGGCATATTTGCCATCTCCTTTGATGATACAGAGATGCGGGGTTTTCTTATAAGGAACAAAACGGTTTCCATCGATCAGCAATAATTGAGGTTTTGGTTTTAACTGATCAATAGCCAGGTGCATGGCTTTAAATGAGGCCTTTAGAATATTGATCTTGTCGATCTCTTCATTATCAATATTTGCCACGGCCCAACTGATGGCAGCAGATTGGATAATTTCTTTCAGCAGATACCTGTCCTTTTCCGACACCTGTTTGCTGTCGTTGAGCAGGGGGTGATAAAAATCAACCGGCAGGATCACCGCGGCTGCAAAAACCGGTCCGGCATAACAGCCCCTTCCGGCCTCGTCGGCACCGGCTTCTTTTAATTCGGTTTGATAACAGGGTTCTAACACCCGGTAAAGTTGAAACATCGCCGGTATATTTTCCAAAATGATTTGTCAAAATTCAGGCGTGGAAGCTTATATCGGTAACTTTGGCCCGTTCAGAAACCGGAACTATATGCAAACAACAGAACGTTCTTCCCGGCTGGTGGCTACCTGGTTATTGATAGGGGTGGGCATGACGGTAATTCAGATAGCTTTAGGAGGCATCACCCGCCTAACAGGAAGCGGTCTTTCCATTACCCAATGGGATGTGATCACGGGCTCTCTACCACCGTTAAACGAACAGCAATGGATGGCAGAGTTTGAAAAATATCGCCAGACCCCGCAGTTTCATTTACTCAATTTTGATTTTACCCTTTCTGATTTCAAATTCATTTTCTTCTGGGAATGGTTTCACCGCTTATGGGCAAGAACGATCGGATTGGTTTTTGCAGTAGGATTCGGATACTTTTTGGTTAGAAAACAGTTCAGAAAAGAAATGGTACAGCCTTTACTGGCCTTATTTTTCTTAGGTGCTTTGCAGGGTGCCATTGGCTGGATCATGGTGGCCAGTGGGCTCACCGGGGATGCTGTGTATGTACAACCAACGAAACTGGCACTGCATTTTATTTTTGCGCTTGGATTGTTATCTTATACTTTCTGGTTTGCGCTACAATTATTGGTGCCAAATACTCAGAGGATCCAAAACAGTTCACTCAGAAAATGGAATATTGGTATTTTATTATTACTGGTGATCCAGTTATTGTATGGTGCCTTGATGGCCGGACATAAAGCTGCAACGGTTGCACCCACCTGGCCTACCATTAATGGGCAATGGATTCCAGACAGATTAATGACGGATCAATCAGTAGGATTGAACCTCGTTAACAATACGATCCTTATCCATTTTATTCACCGCGGACTGGCTTATCTTCTTTGTATATTGATCGTGGTTTGGTCAATAAAATTATTTAAGACGAATGGCTCTGCCTTTTTTCACAAGACCAGCCGTTTACCTTTATTGATCGTGTTGGTGCAAATTGTATTGGGTATCGGCAGTGTACTTACCAGTAGCGGAATCATACCCGGTCATTGGGGAGCTTTTGAATGGATGGCACAATTGCACCAGTTAACGGGGATGCTGTTATTATTGTCTTTGGTTACAACCTTATTTATCATACGGAGGGATTGATTGGCGAATTAGCGGATTGCGTATTCGCCAATTACTAATCCGTTAATCCGCAATCCGCTAATCCGATAATCTGCAAGCACGTGCAGCAAAGATTTTGAAATTGTACTCTTAATTATATGAAGCAATACCTGATCGGTTTCTGGCGGTCCTTGCCTGTGCAGCTATTTCTGTTGCATTTTCGCCGTTACCAGGTATTTCTGGTACTTTGGTATATCCTGTTTGCAACGGTAGCCGGAAATTTCATGTTCACTTTTGGCGCCAATTCATTGTTTCTGGCACCGGAATATTTTGGAGATGTAAGCGCACTCAGTACTGCGATCGTAGGGTTTTCCATCGGTATTTTTTTCATGAGTTGGAATATCACCACTTTTATCCTGCACAGTAAAAATGTTTTATTTCTGGCTACTACCGAACAGCCTTTTCTTAAATACTGTATCAATAATGCGATCATACCCCTGGCCTTCCTTTTCTTTTATCTGATCAAAGCTGTTGATTATGCCCGATACCAGGAATTGTTCAACGGTGTTAAGATCCTTGGGTTGATAGGTGGATTCACCGGCGGCATCATTCTCTCTATTTCTATTTCGTTTATTTATTTTTTTGGAGCTGATAAGACGATCTATTATACCATGGGTGCGGTAATGAACAAAGCCAATCTGGATTATGAGCTGGCTGTAAAAAAAACAACCCTGCCTGAACAGAAAACTGAATTGCAGGTAGACTGGTTCTTAAGTGCCAGCTTCCGTCTGCGAAAACCCAGAGATATCCGGCATTACAGCGATGATTTTCTGAATGCGATCTTTAAACACCATCATGTAGCCGCAGTTATTGCCATCACTTTCTCTTTTATTTTTTTGATCCTTGTTGGGTATTCTTCTGATGCCAGACTGTTTCAATTACCGGCTGCGGCCAGTATCACAGTATTGTTTGCGATCTTAATGGCAGTAGCCGGCGCCATTTCATTGTTCCTGCGAACATGGAGTATTCCTGTTATAGTTGTGCTGTACATCATTCTCAATATTCTCTATCAAAAAGAGATTATCGATCCGCGTAGTAAAGCTTTTGGGCTGAATTATACGAACCGGAATGAGAGACCCATTTACAGCCGCGAAACCATCAACGAACTGGCCAGTAAAAAAAATATAGATGCGGATAAAAAATATTTTATCAATCTGCTGGATAAATGGAAAGCCCGGCAAAAAGAAGAACTGCCTGTTTTATATATTATCAATACAAGTGGCGGCGGATCGAGAAGTGCAGCATTTACCATGAATGCTTTGCAAAGACTGGATAGTGTTACAGGCGGACAATTAATGCGACAAACATTTCTGATCAATGGTGCTTCGGGTGGTATGCTGGGTGCAGCATACTTCAGGGAATTGTATTATCGTAAAATAAAAGGTGAGAAGATCAATCTTCAGAACAAACAGTATACCGCCAATATCTCACATGATCTGCTAAGTCCCTTGTTCTCTTCTTTTGTATCAAGGGATCTGATTGGTCCTGTACAGAAATTTACCGTGAACGGATTTGACTATGCCAAAGACCGGGGTTATGCATTTGAACAGAAACTGGATGAGAACACACAAGGTGTGTTGGCTAAATCTTTAAAAGATTATGCAACACCGGAAGCCAATGCAGAAATTCCTACCATGCTTTTTAATTCGGTGATCACGCGTGACGGAAGAAAGATGATCATCGGTACACACCCCGTCCGTTTTTTAATGCGGCCGGACGCGGATAGCAGCAAGATCATGTCGGTAGACCCTGATGCGGTTGATTTCAATTCCTTCTTCAGTAAGCAGGATCCCATGCAGATAAATATATTGTCTGCTTTACGGATGAATGCCACTTTTCCTTATGTATTACCCAATGTATGGTTGCCCACCAGCCCAACCATTGATGTGATGGATGCGGGACTGCGCGATAATTTTGGACAGGAATCCTGTTTGCGTTTTATCAATGTATTCAGAGAATGGCTGGAGATGAATACCAGCAAAGTTGTTTTATTACAGATCCGCGACAGGAGTCTGGGAGATTGGGATAAACCTTATGAAAGCAATAACCTGATCAGCCTGATGACAAAGCCGTTTTTATTATTGCAGAATAATTGGTTTAAGATCCAGGATTATTATCAGCATGATCAATTAGAATATCTGGCCAATTCTTATGGCCCGGAATTTTACCGTGTCTGTTTTCAATATGTGCCTTCTAAAAATGATGCGCCTGCAAGTTTGAGTTTTCACTTAACGGCTGCCGAGAAAAGGGATATAGCCCAGGCTTTGGATAACCCTGCCAATAAGGAACAACTTGAACGATTGAAGAAACTTGTACGGTAAAATACCAAAACAGGTTTAAGCCTGAATCAGTTCAAAACATTCTTTCAATATTTCGATCTCAAATTCTTCTGCTGTTTCTCTGGGTTCACCATCTATATGCAAGGGTGCATATTTGAGGTTTTTGATTTTCAGTGCAGTGGTTTGAAAGTACAGAATGTTTTTCTCACTCATAGACTCAACCAGTTCCTGCAGTTTATTATTACTGCGGATATGTTTGAGCATCACAAAAGGCAGTTTAGCCTTATTCATTTTCTGAACGATCACAATATCCAGTAACCCATCGTGCAGGTTAGCCTGCGGGGCGATGGTAAAATTATTTCCAAACTGGTTACTATTGGCTATGCTGATAAAGAAGGCATCGGTAAAAAAAGAGAAGCCATCAATGATCACTTCAAACTGGTAAGGATGCGCTTTAAAAAAATTGACAATACTCTGTTGTGTATAGGTAAGTAAACCCCTCGAAGCTTTTGTGGCAAAATCATGCGCTACCTGTGCATCAAAACCTATACCGCTAAGCATGCAGGCGTATTGGTTATTGATGAGGAATGCATCTACTTTTTTTGATTTACCGGAAAAGATCATAGCCAATGCCTGCTGTGGTTTGGTTGGAATGCCTGCCGTTCTTGCCAGTCCGTTTCCCGAACCCATCGGAATGATACCGAATCTCACATTCACGCCACGTAAGGCACCTGTAACCTGGTTAACGGTACCGTCGCCACCGGTCATTACTACATCGGTAATTTTTTCGCGGATGATCTTGTCTTTCAGCCAATCGTAATCGCCATCTGCATTGGTATGCGTTATTTCAAAAGCAATACCCTGGGCTGTGGTTTCTCTTTCGATCAGTTTCTTGATCGCTTCTTTTTTAGAAGTACCCGATATCGGATTAACGAGGTAAATTATTTTTCTATCACTCATCACTTAATATTCTGGGATGTGGTATAATGGCCAACATCATTTTAGTGTTACTAAAACCCTGATCGTTGCCGGTGATAACACCGGCAACGGCGGTTACGCGCCGTTTGTTTAAGAAAGCGGGCAAGTTACTGTTTTATCATTCATCCAAAATCATAAAACCCCTCATACAAAAATCTGTGAAACCTGCCTGTCGGCAGACAGGTAAGCGATTACCATTTGATCAAAGCACTGGCCCAGGTAAAACCACTGCCAAAAGCCGCCAGACAAACCAGATCGCCCTGTTTGATCTTTCCCTTCTCCCATGCTTCACACAAAGCTATGGGCACAGAAGCCGCGGTAGTGTTACCGTATTGTTGAATATTATTATATACCTGATCATCGTTCAACTTTAATTTGTGCTGTACAAACTGGCTGATACGAAGATTGGCCTGATGAGGGATGAGCATACTGATGTCGGAACTTTGATATCCATTGGCTTCCAAAGCTTCCTGAATCACTTCGGGGAACTTTACCACGGCTTTTTTGAATACAGACTGTCCATCCATGAAAGGGAAATTCTGCGCATTGTCTATCATGGCATGACTCATGAACATATTGGCAATCGGCGCATCATCAAAATCGGCATAATTCTTTGCACCCCAATGATTGGCATGTGTGCCGGGGTTGTACATGGCCAATATCTCTGCCGATTCTCCATCACTATGTAAATGTGTGCTTAAAATACCCTGGTTCTCATCTTCAGTGGGTTGCAATACCACGGCGCCGGATCCGTCTCCAAAGATCACCGAGATATTTCTGCCTCTTGTGGTCATATCCAATCCAAATGAATGTTTCTCACTTCCCACTACCAATATGTTCTTATACATACCGGTCTTTATGAACTGATCGGCCACACTCAATGCATATAAAAAACCACTGCACTGGTTTCGTACATCCAACGCACCCACTTCCTTCATTTTCAGTGCACGCTGTAACATAACACCGCAACCCGGGAAATAGTAGTCGGGAGATAAAGTGGCAAATACAATGAAATCTATATCCTGAGGAGTGGTTCCTGCTCTTTCGATCGCTATTTTGGCCGATTCAACAGCCATGGTAGTGGTGGTTTCTTCTGTGCGATGAGCGTAACGGCGTTCTTTGATACCGGTTCTTTCCTGTATCCACTCATCATTGGTGTCCATGTATTGGGTAAGATCCTGGTTGGTGACTACGTTCTTGGGTACATACATCCCAATACCGGCAATTTTACTGCGGCGCATAGGCAAGCGTTTTAGTGTTAGAGTGGAGTGAAGGTAAGGAAAGTTTGGAGTCTGGAGTTAGGAGTCTGGAGTAGATATTGCAGTACAAAACCACTGTTTTTTACTCCAGACTCCTAACTGCTGACTTCTCACTTAACCGCTGTCATATGAAGCGTTTCTTTCATAAATGCTACCCCTTCTTTTTCAACCGTAATAATATCTTTTGATTGAATAGGAGAGCCTAATACGTGGTTGCCGGCTTCGGGTATCGGTATCATTTTTTTCTGTTCTTCCGGTGTTCCTAAATGGGCAAACATATCTTTCATGGCAGAAACTTTTACAACGGGGTCCTGGTGCATTTCATCCTTATAATAATACAAGACCAATGTGGGTTGTTTTATTTTGGCGAAATGGGTATTGGTCATAGTGGTCTCTAACAATTCTTCCAGTTGTACCGTAGCTTCCAGGCGGTATTTATCGTTCCAGTATTTTTTGTACTCAGGGTTATCTTTTTTAATGATGTTGAATTCAGATCCTTTCACCAATCGAGCGATCTGCAATCCCCAGGGGTTATTCAATAACCAGGCATTGCGGTCATTGATGGCAATATTGGGAGAGAGTAAAACCAATCCGGCTACTTCGGGATATGCGGCTGCGAGTTGTAAAGCCAGTGTGCCGCCTGTAGAAGTGCCCATCAATATCACTTTATTGCCTAATTGTTTACCGATGGCATAGGCTTCTTTGGCTGATTCCCAGAGATTATCTGCGGTCATGTTTGCCAATGCATCCGATGTATCAATACCGTGTTGAGATAACCTAGACAAATAGAGATTACATCCAAATTGTTTAGCCAGGTTTCTATGTACCGGGTCGCCTTCTTCCTGGCAGGCGCTGAAACCATGCAGGTACACAATGGCATATTCTGTTTTTTGTTTACTTGAATCGTTTGCCCAAACGATCCTTGCCTCATTATCGGGTTTGATCTTGTGTTTTGATTCCTGATCAGCTATATACTTTTCAAGGGTAGCCGCTGCTGCAGGAACAACCGGAACTACCTGGTCGTAAACAGGTGTGGCAGGGTGGGGGCCAAACAGATAAACAATGACCAATACAAGTAATACGGCAAACAATCTTATCAGAAAACGCATGGCTGAAGCTTTGTTTAAAACTACTGATTATTTTGAGGCAGTATCTGCCGCTCCTGTAAATAGCTGGTTTTTTTAATGATAGATTAAGGTTCACGCAGCGGCGCGGTAAAATAAACTACGCCCTTGCGCCTTAGCGTGCAATTTTACTTCCTGCACCACCACGCCCATGCTATTAATAGAGGGTGTAACACAATCAACCTTACCCAGCCTACCCATTGCGGAACACAGAGTCCGCCGGGTATACAACTCCCTATCTGTATAAAATAAATATGCACCGGAATAAAGGCGGCCAGCAAAAATATAATTCCCCATGCGGCCCATTTCCGTGAAGCCGGGAAAAACAAACCGATACCAAAAATGATTTCGGCAATACCTGCCATCGTATTCAGCAGCTCATGCGATGGAAGATAAGGCGGGATCAGTCCATCATAAAAATGTGGATTCCGAAAATGATTGGTGCCGGCAAATACATAGAATACAGTTTGCAGATAGAGCAAAATTCTTTTCATACTTTAATGTAGGTTTTTTTTGCGCAGATTCGCAGATTCATGATCAGAAAGCCAGGTAAATCTGGGGCAAAAGAGTTCAATACGCCAATCCGTCATCTGCAAATCCGCTAATTTATTTATATTCGGTACACCCAAAACAACTGATATGACTGCCAACCAACGATTCCTTGCCCTCGATGTTTTTCGCGGACTCACGATCTGTTTGATGATCATCGTAAACACACCCGGTGATGGCGCACTTACATTCGCCCCGCTGCACCATGCACACTGGAACGGCTTCACACCAACAGACCTGGTATTTCCTTCGTTTTTATTTGCGGTAGGTAATGCCATGAGTTTTGTAATGCGAAAATGGGAGCAGAAAACAACAACAGAAGTACTGGGTAAAATATTCAAGCGTACAGCGCTCATTTTTTTATTGGGTTTTCTCATGTACTGGTTCCCGTTCGTGAATAATGACGATGGACATTGGGCTTTGTCGCCTCTCTCGCATACAAGAATTCTGGGGGTATTACAACGCATCGCCCTTTGTTATTGTTTTGCATCGCTGCTTACCTATTTCCTGAAAAGAAAAGCGGTAATTGTGATCAGTGTTGGATTATTGTTATTGTATTGGGGATTGTGTTACGGGTATGGAGACCCGAGTGATCCATTGAGTATGATCGGCAATGCAGGATATAAATTTGATGTTTGGCTGATGGGCGAAAATCATATGTATCATGGTGAAGGTGTGGCTTTTGATCCTGAAGGCTGGTTAAGTACCTTGCCGGCAATCGTGAATGTTACTGCAGGCTACCTGGTGGGAATGCATGTACAGAAAAACGGAAAGAGTTATGAAGGTATTACCAAACTCATACTAGCAGGTTTTGTATTGGTGATCATTGCCTATTTCTGGAATTTCATCTTCCCGATCAATAAGAAATTATGGACCAGTTCTTTTGTACTGCAAACAGTAGGTCTGGACTGCATGATCCTCGGCGCTGTGATCTACCTGATAGATATGCAACACAAAACCAAATGGGCCGGTTTTTTTGAAGTGGTGGGTAAAAATCCACTTTCGGTATACCTTCTCTCAGAATTATTGGTAACGGTTTTGAATCTGATCGAGATCGGCGACCAGAGTCTGTTCAGCTGGATCCATCAAAATGTTTTCAACCATGTGGGTGATTACTGGAGCTCTTTGTTGTTTGCTGTTTGTTATATGCTGCTTTGTTGGAGTGTGGGGTATTGGATGGATAAGAAGAAGATCTACTTGAGGGTTTGAGGTTTGGGGGTTGTGGTTTGGGGTTTGGGGTTTGGGGTTTGGAGTTGTTAGGGGTTGATTGGTTTTTAGTTACCAAAATTCTCTATTAAATAGCGCCTTTGCCTCTTTGCGTAAAAATTTGCTCGCAAAGGTGCAAAGGCGCAGTTTTTTGCGGGGAATCAACTCCAGACTCCCAACTCCAGACTCCAAACTGCTGTAAAACAGCACCTTATGTCATATTTATGTTAACTCTTTGCCCTCCGGCTGTAAAGCCGTACCTTTGCAGCCTTAAAAATTTACATGGAAATAAGAAATATTGCCATTATCGCACACGTTGACCATGGCAAGACAACATTGGTAGACAGGATCTTACAAACTACCAAAGTATTCAGGGATAACCAGGATACCGGAGATTTGATTATGGATAGCAACGACCTTGAAAGAGAGCGTGGTATTACCATCTTCAGTAAGAATGCTGCTGTTACCTATAACGGAGTAAAAATTAATGTAATTGATACACCGGGCCACAGTGATTTTGGCGGTGAAGTGGAACGCGTACTGAAAATGGCCGACGGGGTTATTTTGCTGGTAGATGCCTTTGAAGGGCCAATGCCGCAAACCCGTTTTGTATTACAGAAAGCTTTACACCTGAACCTGCACCCGATCGTTGTGATCAATAAAGTAGATAAACCTAACTGTCGCCCTGATGAAGTGCACGATGCGGTTTTCGAACTCTTCTTTAACCTTGATGCAACGGAAGAACAGCTCAACTTCCCTACTTATTACGGTAGCGGAAAGAATGGCTGGTTCAACGATAGCCTTACCCAAACAGAAGATATCCTTCCTTTGATGGATGGTATCATTAAACATGTTCCGCCTCCAAAAATTAATGAAGGACCTGTTCAGATGCAGATCACTTCTTTGGATTACTCCTCTTTCCTAGGCCGTATAGCCATTGGTAAAGTACACCGCGGTGTATTGAAAGAAGGCCAAACCATTGCATTGGTTCAGGGTGATGGCACTTTCAAAAGAAGTAAGGTAAAAGAACTGTATGTGTTTGAAGGAATGGGCAAACGTAAAGTAGCCGAAGTAATTGCCGGCGATCTTTGCGCAGTAGTAGGCTTAGACGATTTTAATATTGGTGATACCATTGCAGATATCGAGAATCCGGAAGGATTACCGATCATCAGTGTGGATGAGCCAACCATGAGTATGACCTTCAGCATTAACAACTCACCCTTCTTTGGTAAGGATGGTAAGTTTGTAACCTCACGTCACCTGCGTGACCGTTTGATGAAGGAAACGGAAAAGAACCTTGCCTTACGAGTAGAAGATACAGACAGTGCAGATAGCTTCCTGGTATTCGGTCGTGGTATTCTCCACCTCGGTATCCTGGTTGAGACCATGCGTCGTGAAGGGTATGAGCTTACCGTGGGTAATCCACAGGTATTGGTGAAGACCATAGATGGTAAGAAGCATGAGCCATATGAGAACCTGGTAGTAGACGTTCCTGCAGATTTCAGCGGAAAAGTTATTGACCTGGTTACCCAGCGTAAAGGTGAAATGCAGATCATGGAAAGCAAAGGCGAGATGCAGCACCTTGAATTTGAAATTCCTTCAAGAGGATTGATCGGTCTGCGTTCTCAGATGTTAACAAACACAGCCGGTGAAGCTGTAATGGCACACCGTTTTATCGATTATAAACCATGGAAAGGCCCTATTCCGGGACGAAGCAATGGTGTGTTGATCGCTAAGTTTGGCGGTACTACAACAGCTTATTCTATTGATAAACTGCAAGACAGAGGTAGTTTCTTTGTTGATCCGGGTGATGAAGTTTATGTAGGCCAGATCATTGCCGAGCATATTAAGCCGGGTGACCTGCTGGTAAATGCGGTGGAAATGAAAAAGCTCACCAACCACCGTGCAAGCGGAAGTGATGATGCAGTAAGGATCGTTCCTAAATTACAGTTCACCCTGGAAGAATGTATGGAGTACATTCAGCAGGATGAGTGTATTGAGGTAACCCCTAAGAACATCCGTATGCGTAAAGTGGTGTTGAATGAAGATGAGCGTAAGAAGAGCAGCAAGAGCATGCAAAGTGAAGCAGTAGGCGGATAAGCTGAACCTTTCAAAATACATTAAGAGCCATTCTGATTCATCTCAGGATGGCTTTTTTCTTGTTCGGTATTCTGTAATAAATGGTTGGTACTGCAATTATCTCCATCACAGCAAGGCAAGGCATTGGTAAAACAAACCGGGCACTGGTAATGACCATGTACATGAACCAATTGTACAGTATGGCCGCAGAATAAGCAGGGTTGGGATTGCATACCCTGAAATTATCTTTCTTATCTCAAAAAATAATACCCTCATTTCAACACCCTGTGCATTTGGAATGCTTGCATTCTTTGAGAGATGCTATCCTATCGAAACCAAACTGCGCCTTTGCGCCTTTGCGTGAAATTTTGTCTCTCAACTGCACAAAAAAACACCGCTCCTTTTCAGGAGCGGTGCATCATCATAGTTTTAGTTTGAGCGGAAATTATCCTTTGCTAACGATCACGTCTTCGTAAGTGCGTGTTTTGATATTGATATCGAATTTCTCTTTCAGAGAATCTTTACCATCTTCAATCACGAAAGTGAGTTTGCTTACTTCTGATTTAGGCAATTTGAAAGTTTTGTCAAATTGTTTGTCACCATAGTAACCTTTGAACAACTGATCACCATTTTCGTCAAGAACAACCAGGTTAAAGGTATTACCTGAAGGGTTGCTGTATTTAACGTTAAAGGTTAACTGGTTGTACTTGTCAATACCGGTGTACTTAACTTCTGCTTTGTTAGCATCAATCACAGAATAAGGTTTGTTATTAGAAGCAGGAGTTGCTGCGCTGGCAGACATAAACATGGCTGCTACTAACAAGTTGCCTAAGAAAAACCTTTTTGCGATTGTGTTGATAGATTGCATTTTCATAATAAATTGTTTTAACGATTAATAAATTTTATTTTAGAACTAATGGGCATTACATGGCCTATCAGGCTTGCAAAAGATTTTTTACATGGAAGAAACAATCAGAAGAATAATACAGGTACCGTAGCGGTGGAATGAATTGGCAAATTCAAATTTAGATGTACATCAAAAACCCGTATGTATACACTTAATACCGGTATTGAAGAAAGGTAACCCGGGTATCAATGTTAAGCTAATGTTACTGAATTGGTTAACGAACGTTAGTTTATATTATTCTGTAACGCTTTGCCACATTGATTCTATAGGGAAATGAGTTTCTTCAACATCGGTATTTATTTTCAACACAGAAACGCAGGGTTCACAGAGTTGCACTAAGAATGCACTAAGCAGGTTTATTTAATGTTTGCCAGAGCAGATCTTTTAATTCTGTTAATCCGCTATTAGTAAGAGATGAAATGAACACATGCGGAATGCCTTTGGGTAATTCTTTGCTGATCGCTTCTTTTAATTCATCATCGAGCATATCGCTTTTACTGATCGCAATGATGAAATCTTTTTGCAGCATCTCAGGATTGTATTGTTCAAGTTCATTACGAAGGATCTCAAACTCTTTTCCATGGTCTGCACTATCTGCGGGAAGTAAAAACAGGAGAATTGAATTTCTTTCTATATGGCGTAAAAAACGATGGCCCAAACCTTTTCCTTCTGCTGCACCTTCGATGATGCCGGGAAGATCGGCGATACAGAAAGATTTCTGATCACGATATTCTACCATACCTAATTGTGGAACAATGGTTGTAAAAGCATAATTAGCGATCTTAGGTTTTGCTGCGGTGATCACAGACAGCAAAGTAGATTTACCCGCGTTAGGGAAGCCTACCAATCCCACATCGGCCAATACTTTTAATTCGAGATTTTTCCAGCCTTCAGAACCTTCTTCACCGGGTTGTGAATGCTCAGGTACCTGATTGGTAGGGGTGGCAAAATTGCTATTACCCAAGCCGCCACGGCCACCTTTTAGCCATATAACTTCCTGTCCTTCTTCCAGGATCTCAACTTCTTTCTCGCCGGTTTCTTCATCGCGTGCAACCGTACCCAGTGGCACATCTATATAAATATCTTTTCCATCACGGCCGGTGCAATTGTTCTTGCTGCCATTCTCGCCGTTGTCGGCCAATACGTTCTTGAAATAACGCAGGTGTAATAAGGTCCAGAGATTGCTGTTACCACGGAGGATGATATGTCCGCCACGACCACCATCGCCGCCATCAGGTCCGCCCATGGCCGTAAGCTTATTACGCATAAAATGGGTAACACCGGCGCCGCCGTGCCCGCTACGGGCAAAAATGCGGATATAATCTATGAAGTTGTTTCTTTCTGACACGTTCTTTATATTAACGGATTAGCGGATTTCGGATTGGCGAATTCGCAAATCTGTGCAAAGGTACGTTAATGTGATCTGTTGTGCGATTCTTTGGTTTCCTGCCAGGTTGGGTAATGGTTTGATTGGATACCCCTGTTAACAGGAATCTCTCTTAAAGCATCTGTTTCTTTCCAATGCATTTTCATTTCAGCGGGCAGGGATTGATAAAGTTTAGAGCCTTCTGTTTTCCATGCCATCATTGCATCACTTACTTCTTTGATCTTTTTAGCGGGGTTGCCTACAATCAGGCTTCGCTTTTCGAAAATCGCGTCAGCCTTAATAAAACTGAGGGCACCTACCACGCATTCATCTCCCAGTTGTACATTGTCCATGATCACACAATTCATGCCTACCAAACAATTCCTGCCGATAGTGGCACCATGTATGATGGCTCCATGACCGATATGTGCCCCTTCTTTCAAGATAACGGTAACACCCGGGAACATATGAATGGTGCAGTTTTCCTGCACATTGCAACCGTCTTCGATAATGATCCCTCCCCAATCGCCACGGATAGCAGCACCCGGACCGATATATACATCTTTACCAATGATCACATTGCCTGTAACAGCTGCCTGCGGATGCACAAAAGAAGATTCATGTACAACGGGTATGAATTCTTTGAACTGATAGATCATGTAATTATTTTTTGAATCGGTTTATCTGAAATCAAACCAAACACTTCCTTTGATATTTTCTGCCGGCCCATTCTTCTGGCTTTGTGGCCCCATGGTTTGTGCGCCTTTGAATTTTGTACCGATGGGAGGGATCGCATTCATAAAACCCAGATTGCCATCAGGAAAACCAGGGTTCACGAATGGATTGAATTTTGTTTTTTGTTTTTCCGGTTTGCCGATCTGTAAATAAGTGCCTGGCTCAGTAAAGTAAATGGTAAATGGAGAAACCGTATTCTCAATCTTAGCCCAATACATATTGGCATGATATCCTTTGAACTCAGGGTAATCAAAAGTTTCGCCGGTGATGGTATTATTGTATTTCTTACTCCACACATCAATACTGGCACCTTTTAAACGATTTTTCCATACACGATAAGGGCCATCACCTAGCCATTTCATAGCAGTGATCTTAGATTCATCCACATGGAAAGTAATGCCATAAAAATCGGCAGAATCTTTTTGAGAATAACTGTATTCCATTTTTACCAATGGGGTTGAACCAAAGATCCATTTCACTTTCAAATAATTCTTTCCTTTGAAAGAAGCTTCTACCACATGTGTATGGCCATCCATGCCACTTACATCCCCATACGTAAATTGATCAAGTGTGAGTTTTTCGGTACCCAATAGCGGGCCGTTTCCAAAAGGAATTTTTTTATCATCTTTCTCAACCAGTTCCAATAATCCTGTTCCGGTATTAAAATGATAGGCGATATTATTTTGTAAAACAGAATAGCGATTAGCTTCTTTCTCCGTAATTCTATCCGATTGTATGGCTGTTCTTTTTTTTACGGCTAACATATCTTTCGGGAAGGTATTGGCAGGTGTGATCAGGGGCCATGTCCATTGATACTGTAAACGACCATACATATCTGTGGCACTGAATTGCAGCGCATCGGCTTTTGTCCAGTCTGCAGGCAATGCTAATCGAACAGATCCTTTTTGTCCGGGTGCCAGTTCAACACCAGTTTTACCGGAGGAAAGAATGGTATGGCCTGTTTTATTTTCAGAAGGCGTAGCATAACGGATCAGCTGCCAGTTAAACCGGCAGGAAGAAAGATTGGTATAATGATAATGATTCTCGATGGGCATCATGATGGCACCTGCCTTATCAAAAGCCGGTTTGCTAACCTGTACCGGCGACCATAATTCTTTGATGGTATAAAAGCTGCCTTCTTTTTCACGATGCGGTCCTAGAATTCCATCCGGGGCATTATTGCCGTAGGTGTCAATACTGTCGTGCTGGTCTTTTCTTACAATGCCTTCATCGGCCAATACCCATAAAAAGCCTCCGGCATGACGAGGGTTCTTTTGCATCAGGTTCCAGTAATCTTCCAATCCCGCACCATGGCCCCCATCATATAAGCCATGGATCATTTCGGTATGAAGGAGTATATCATTCTTTTCAGCGGCTTTTTCTATATAACTGTAATCAGGATAATGTTTGGTATCAACATTATTGAAATTATTCCAGGGATGCAATACGGTTCTTTGTTGCGGGTCGTATAAAGCATACTGGTCATCAAGATCAGTATTCCATCCGCCTTCATTACCATTGTCCCAGAAAATTATGGAAGGATGATTCACATCTCTCACAACCAATTCTTTCACTAATTTTTTACCAACGGGAGTTGCATATTTTTTTTGCCAGCCGGTTAATTCATCTAAAACAAATAAACCGAGCGAATCACATAGATCGAGAAATTCAACATCAGGAGGGTAATGCGACATACGCACGGCATTCATATTCATATCCTTCATCATTCCGATGTCCATTAAATGAACAGCACGGCTAAGTGTTCTACCGCTTTCTGGCCAGAAACTATGACGGTCAACACCTTTGAGGATCACTTTCGTGTTATTTACATAGATGCCATCCCCTTTTCTTACTTCAATGGTTCTGAATCCAAAACGTTGCTGTATGGTATGCAGTGTTTTGCCATTTCGTACAATACTTATTTCTACTTTATACAATTTGGGTAACTCAGGATTCCATGTTTGCGGTTTGGTGAATGATTGCGAAATTGATATTTTTTCTCCGGCACTCATAACCTTTGATGAGAAGGGAAGATTGATTTTTTCGCCCGTTAAAGTTTTAACCTGTGCAATCAACAGATCGCCTTTTTCAATTTTTTCAGCGTAAACATCCATATTGAATTTACCATCCGCTTTTGCATCAATGGCTACTCTTTTGATGAAGGTTTGTGGTAAGATCTTTATATAAACAGGGCGATAGATACCACCAAACACCCAAAAGTCACCTTCTCTCTCTGCACGGTTAACCGAACTGTCGGCACTCATTTTACTCACATCAACTTCAAGAATATTATTT
>CANGOX010000007.1 GCA_947455605.1 Chitinophagaceae bacterium | reverse complement strand
CTGCGGAGGGCCACCGTTAACATATATAAACCCTGATTTAGCTGCTGTTCCTCCCTGGGTCGTAACACTTGCGTCGCCAATACTGCCCTGTCCAAGCAAAGCAGTAATTGAGGAAGCAGATGTTACCGTAAATGCAGCTACAGAAGTACCGCCAAAACTAACATCCAAAACATTATTAAAATTGGTGCCCGTCATGGTAATGGTTGCACCGGCAGCAGCCGTTGTGGGTAAAAAAGTAGTAAGGGTTGGCGGAGGTAAAAAAGTGAAACCTGCTTTTGCACTTGTTCCTGATGTAGTAGTAACGCTAACAGTACCTGTTGCACCGGCACCTACCATCGCAACAATTTCTGTTGAAGATGTAACCGTGAATGCAGCGGCCGTGGTACCTCCAAAACTGACTGCAGTAGGACTAATAGCTGCATTTAAATTAATACCTGTTATGGTAACCAGCGCACCTTGTCCTGCCGAACCCGGTTTAAAAGAGCTCACGGTTGGCGGCCCTATCACATAAGTAAACCCGGATTTGGATCCGGTACCGGCAGACGTAGTAATTTCAACATTTCCGGAAGTGCCACCACCCACCACAGCCGTTGCTGCAGTAGAAGAAAGAACGGAAAAAGAAGTGGCAGGGGTTCCCCCTAATCTAATGGAAGTGGCATTACTGAAATCCAGCCCTGTTAACGTAATCGTGGCTCCGGTTGTGGCGGAAGTAGGAGAAAAGGAGGTAATAGTAGGTGGATTGACAGTACCGATTGGCGTAAAGCCGTTTGACGTAAACAACCCCCTTCCATAAGTAGCCGCTGCAACCAGATTGTCGGAAGATCTGATCTGTAACATATCTGTGCGGACATTCGCAAATCCGTTATTCACCTGTGTCCAGCTTGGTGAAGGATTATTGAAATTAGTTGTCCCATAAATACCCAATTGCGTTGCGAGAATTACTTCATTTGATCTGAGATTTGGATTGAACATGGCCCAGCGAACCGGTATATTAGGGAAATTACCCATCTTATCAACCCAGTTCGCCCCCCCATCCTGTGTGAACCAGATTTTCTTGATACCATAATTAGAAAAAGTGACCAGCAATTCATTTTCGTCGGCTCCCATTTCAATGCATGAAATACTTCCTGTGGGGAGTTGACCGGTTACAAATGAAACATAGGGAGTTGTGTTGGCGTTGGTTACTTTGATAATGTCCCCGGTAGCAGTTCCCAAAAACAGGGTTGTGGAAGTAGTAGTATACGGAGATACCCTGAAAGCCGTTATGGGATCGGTAACACCGGGTAAATAGATCATTCCTGAACTTGGCGTGGTAGTAACATTTTTTACCCTATATAATACACCCGGTGATTTATAAGTGTACAAAATGTGTTGGTTATTATCATAACAGGCAGTATTGATAAAAAAACCCGATTCTTTATCGTCATCATCCAGAAGCACAATATCAAAATTGGCCCCACCATCTTTTGAGAGATAATATACATTGTGGATATAACTGGTAATTTGATAAGAAGGATTTTGCTGATCAATAAAACAATAGGCTCCATCTCCACCGGAAACATCTACGGTGTTGTTCAGACCGGCCGTTGTAAATCTTTGTGATCCGTTATCCTGTGCGCCTGCCAGAAAAATATTAGAGCCTGCCGCCGGATGCATGGCTGCAGAATAAAATTGGGTAACATTATATCCTTTGTTTCTGCTCAAGATCACATCATTCGTTGCGGCCGTTGAAATGGAACTGCTGTAAAACACCCCACCATCATTCCCGAAAATAATAGTTGAGGAAGATCCCGGTTTGAAGGCGGCTGTATGCTGGTCTGCGTGTACCACCGAGGCTGGACCCGATAAGGCAGAAATCCAGCGCGAAATCTGAGACCAGGATGTTCCTCCATTAGTGGATCTAAACAGATCTACCCCACCGGCAATTACCGTATTCTCATCATTCGGATCTACCTCAAGCACTTGATCATACCAGGCTTGTCCTCTGGTAAAATCTCTCGCGGGACTTCGCGAATCTATATCATCAGGATAGGCTAAAAGAGACCAGCTACTTCCGCCATTTGTTGTTTTAAAAAGCCCACCTAAAGTTTCACTGTTTTCAATGAACGCATACGCATATTTGGAATTTGAAGGGGCTGCGGCAACTGTTACCCGTCCCTGGGCAATATTGGTCAGTGGGTAACTATAAGAGACAGTCCAGTTGGCTCCGTTATCAGAAAAAAGAATCCTTCCTGCCCCCAGATCTCTTTCACCAAAAGCAGCATTTACTTTTGTTCCCACCCATATACGGTTATCGGGCCCTATGCTGATAGAAGCCGGAATAAAATTAAGTTTGTTGCCGGATATTTTGGGTAATACCTGTGTCCAGGTAATGCCGCCGTCAGTTGATTGCTGTAAGCCTGCACTTGCAAAATTACCAGCGTATCCGAAATCACCATACCCGTCTACCGCTGCATAAATTACCCCTTTACCTCCTTCCGCTCTCACAGCCATATCATTAATGAAATTGAAATTAGCAGTTGAACTTAACTGGTTCCAGGTTGTGCCCCCATCGGTGGTTTTCCAAATACCTGCGCCATAAGTATTAGATGAAAAAAAGCCTTCCCCGGTTCCTACATAAGCGATGAGAGGGTTCACCGGGTCAAATGCGATAGCAGTAACACTGATATTATTCCAGAAATCATCTACTTTTTTCCAGGAAGAATTAGCGTCAGTGATATCGTTATTATACCAAAGCCCGCCAGTAGTTCCACCAGCCCATACTTTTTTCTTTGAGGCGTCGTTCGGATCCCATACCAAAGCCCTTGTTCTGCCGCCAATATTAGACGGCCCTCTTTCAACCCATGCATTGGCCGTAGTTCCCGGAATTCCATCAGTTCGTTTACGGATCATTGCCGTTTCCACGTTCTTCTTTACAATATCACTTAATACTTCCGGTGTTGGGCGCTTTAGCTGTGGATCCATGGTTCTCAGAAAATCCTGCTTCAAGGCTTCTTCTGGGTTATCTGCTTCATTTTCAGATTCTCCTTTTTTTTCTTCCTCCTCTTTTTTTGCATATTGATTAAACGGATGATTCCGCAGAAAAATGGCATATTTCTGACGTTCCGTCAATGGTTTCCTAAAAGCAATTTTTTCAATGGTCCCTTTAATTTCCGGTAAACCCTCAGCAACCCCAGGCTGATGTTTTGCAGTAGTAATCTGCGGGTGTATATCAACGAGTTTTACAGGAACTGTCCATTCCTTTTCAATCATCCATACAAAACCAGAGACTATGATAATTACAAGCCATATTTTCTGATAGTTTCTCATATTGATGTATTAATCGATAGTCAATATTTTTCTCTTTTGGCTTCTTCCTGATAAGAAGAAATATCGAATCTCTGTTTTCCGCTTTTGCCGGAAACAATGATCCATGATGGATAAAACATCAGTGTATTCATGAGTGAATCTCTTCTCACCGGCTCATTTGCGGGAAGGGTTGCTTTCCGTGGATCGGCCAAACTGCTTTTTACTGAAGCCGCTGAATGGTATAATGATTCCAGATAATTGATCTTTCCTATCTTGCGGATAGAGAAACCCTGGTATTTTCCGGCTATAAAAAAGGAGTCGATACTATTTGTTTCTAAAAAAGTTTCCGGCAGTTTTATATGAAACAAAATACCGCTGCCCGAACCCATAGCTGAATTGTAAGTAGCATAAGTTCCAGGAAGTATTGCTGCTTTTGTTGGAGACACATGCGACCTGTAACTACATCCGGTTAACATAAATAAAAGTATATAAGGGAAATAGCTTGTTTTGAGTCTGTTAGGATCCATGCATTAAATGTATACACGATGATTAAATAGGAAAACAGGGAAAAACACCTTCTTCAACGGGAAAAATCCTTGCTCAATTCCCGGGGGAAGGAATTGCCTGCTTATGGGCAAGCAGGTTAATAATGACTAATTTATCGGCTAAAAATATTGGATGCAATACCAATATACAAAAAAAACAATAAAGAAGAAACCCGGAATTATTTGTTGATACTTGTGGTTCTTAACTCAAGTAAATTCAAAGCATTGGGATAAAACCCTTTCACATTCGGCTGTACGAGGTGAATGGCCATATCGTACCAGATAGGGATCACCGGCGCATCATTGATCACCATCTGGTCCATCTGGCGGTATAATGCATAGCGGAGAGAATCATTGTTTTCGATCAGTGATCTCTCATACAATACATCAAAAGCCGGATTCTTATAACGGGTATAATTGGGTGGCGCAGGGTTCTTACTGTAGAACATGGCCATATAATTTTCCGCATCGGGATAATCGGCTATCCAGCTGCCACGGAAGAACAAGGCCTGCGATTTAGCGGTTTGCTCCAGTAATAAACTCTTCTGTACGATCTCTACCTGAACCGGAATACCCACTTCTTCCATTTGCCGCGCAGCAAAACTGCCGATATCTGCATAGATATTAATGGTGAGCAGTTTGATGGTAGGAAGTCCTTTCCCGTCGGGGTATCCGGCCTCTTTTAATAACTGTTTGGCTTTGGCAGGATCATAGGTATAACCTTTTACCAGTTCTGTATTTCGAGATGGCAGGCCTCCCGGTACAAATCCTGCTTCTGCTGCAATGCCAATCGAATTACGCATATACATCATCAGCTGTTTGCGGTTGATGGCATAGTTCATGGCCTGTCGAACGGCTTTGATACCTGTGGGTGAATTCATTACCAGCGGATTATTTTCATCTACCATGATCCCGAAATACTCTGTATTTAAGTAAGGGCATTTTTGCAGAACGATCTTTCCGTCCCATTGGGGGCGCAACTCCCCTTTCTTGGATAATAATTCATCTTTAAAGGAAGGATCAATATCATTCACAAAACTCAATTCACCCTGACGGAACTGAAGGAACTCCGTGGCTTTGTTATCATAGAAACTGATCTTTACCGCATCCAGATAAGGCAAGGAACTACCTTCCGGATCTTTCTCCCAATAATGATCATTCTTATGAAGGATCATCGACTCGCCCTCATCCCAGGAATGCAACTGAAAAGGCCCGGTACCACAGGCATGCCGTCTGAAATCCTTTCCGTATTTCTCCACTACTTCTTTGGGCACGATGCTGCAATACTGTGCACTCAGAATACCCAGTATTGGATGAAAGGGCCGCAACAGCTTTAGCTGAAAAGTAGAATCATTCAAAGCCAGAAAGGGCTGAACCGTATCTACCCGGTTATTAAAGATCCATGCTCCGCTGCTGGCGGTTGTTCTATCAATGATCCGGTTGAGGCTGAATGCCACATCATCTGCTTTCATCATTCTCCCCTTACCACCCGGGAATGCTTCATTATCGTGAAAGAAAATATTGCTGCGCAGATGAAACGTATACACCAGCCTGTCTGCACTCACTTCCCATTTATACGCTACAGATGGCAGGATATTCAGGTTGCTGTCTATTTCAACCAGGGTATTATAGATCTGGTGTACGGGCCACATGATGGACTGGTTCTTGGCAAAAGCCGGATCAAGCGTGGCAATACCCGTAGATTCATTATAGGTGAACACCTGTTTATCGCTGCGTTTGGTGCGCATACAGGATGGTAAAAGAAACAGGATGGTCATCACCCAAAAAAACAAGACAAAAAATACCCGATAGCCTGTTACTTTGTGTTTTATCGTATTATTCACATTCATGCTCCCCGAATATCATAATTTTAAACAATGATGACAAAATTCAAATTACTGACTGTATTAGGACTGGTGTATTCCGGACTTGCATTTGGTCAATTAGGAGAAAAAAAAGAAGTGTTTACACACCAGGATACCTTGCGTGGTACATTAAATGCCGACAGAACCTGGTGGGATGTGATGCATTACTCCATCAGTGTTACGCCCGATTTTGACACAAAAAGCATCAAAGGAAAAGTTGATATCCGTTTTAAAGTATTATTCCCAGGTAAAAGAATGCAGATAGACCTGCAGGAGCCGATGGTATTGACCAAAGCATATATCGGAGATACCAAACTCAATTATACAAGGGAAGGCAATGTATATTATCTTGATATTCCCATGAGTTTGCGAAAGGGGAAGATCGAAAAACTCGCTTTGGCTTATGAAGGTTTTCCCAAAGTAGCCAAACGTGCACCATGGGATGGTGGATGGATCTTTCAGAAAGATGCTCAGGGCCGTCCATGGATGAGTGTTGCCTGTCAGGGATTGGGCGCCAGCGTTTGGTACCCCTGCAAAGACCACCAAAGCGATGAACCGGATAGTGGTGCTGTAATGATGATCACGATCCCGGATACCTTAGTAGGTGTTGCGAATGGAAGATTGATCAATAAGAAAAGTTTTAGTCAGGGTACCACCACCTGGCGCTGGGAGGTGAAAAATCCGATCAATAATTATAATCTTGTTCCCTATATAGGCAAGTATGTAAACTTTACCGATACCGTAATGGGTGAAAAAGGAAAGCTCGATATGAGTTATTGGGTATTGGATTATAATCTCGAAAAGGCCCAAAAACAATTCTTACAGGCCAAGACCATGATCCATGCATTTGAATACTGGATGGGCCCCTATCCTTTTTATGAAGACAGTTATAAACTGGTTGATGCACCACACCTCGGCATGGAGCACCAGAGTGCCGTGGCTTATGGTAACAAATACCAGAATGGATACCTTGGCAGAGACCAGTCGGCAACCGGATGGGGACTGAAATGGGATTTTATCATTGTTCATGAAAGCGGTCATGAATGGTTTGCGAACAGCATCACCAGCAAGGACCTTGCCGATATGTGGATCCACGAAGGTTTTACCAATTATTCAGAAACTTTATTTACCGATTATGTATACGGAGCGCAGGCAGGTAATGAATATAATGTTGGCTCAAGAAGAAATATCCGAAACGACCGGCCCATTATCGGGCCTTATGGTGTTAATAAAGAAGGCAGCGGCGATATGTATCCGAAATCAGGCAGTATGCTGCAAAGCATCCGTCATGCAATGAACAATGATGATAAGTTCAGGGAGATGCTGCGTTTTCTTAGTAAGAAATTCTATCACAAGACCGTAACTACCGAAGATATCCAGGCCGTGGTGAGCGAGTATTTTGGAAGTCCCGTTAATAAGATCTTTGATCAATACCTGCGCACCATCGATATTCCTTCTTTAGAATATGCAATAAGTACCGATAAGACCAAATTGTATTACCGCTATACCAATTGTGTAGAAGGATTTGATCTTCCTTTATTTATCAAGGGCAATACCGGATCATTAATTTTAGGGCCTGAATCTTATAAATGGAACAGTAAGGAACTGAAACCCGGTCAGGCAGCTGCTTTTCCATTTGATAGTATAGAGAAAGCCTATTATATCAAACTGAGAAAGGTAGAAACACCAACAGAATAAATAAGTACACAGCGAATGGGCAATATCAGAAAACAGACTATTATTTCAAGTATACTGGTGTATTTCGGTTTCTTTATCGGAGCCATTAATAATTATCTGTACACAAAGACCTCATCGTTTACTCCGGAGCAATATGGCCTTACGCGGATCTTTTTTGATTTTGCCCAGAACATGTATGCATTTGGCGCATTGGGCGTGATCCCGCTGATTTATAAATTCTATCCTTATTATAAAGACAATCTCGATGAACATAAGATAGACCTGATGACATGGGCCTTGTTCAGTTCCATCATTGGTTTTTTTCTGATCATTGTACTGGGGTATTATTTTGAACCCTGGTTTGTACATGCTTATACAGCCAAATCCAAACTGGTGGTGGATTATTATTTCTGGATGATCCCCTTTGCCATTGGTATGCTTTTCTTTTCGGTGATCGAAGGTTTCTGCTGGGCACTGCATAAAAGTATCATCTCCAATTTTCTGAAGGAAACTTTCATGCGCGCGATCACGAGTATTCTGATCCTGTTATTTTATTTCAAGTTTATCAGTTTTCATTTTTTCATTCAGCTTTTTGCCTTTCAATACCTGGCTATTTTCCTGGTATTGCTGGTTTACCTGTTCAGAACAGGCAACCTCCATTTTCCTTTTATCATCAGCCGGGTAACCAAAAAGTTCTGGAAGAAAATGATCGGTATGCAATTGCTCACTTTTGGAGGAACCTGTATTGCGTCTGTAGCTGCCACCATTGATGTATTCATCATTGCAGGATTTCAGAATCTTACAGCGGTAGGTATCTTCGTATTTGCTCAATACGCCGCCAACCTCATACAGGTGCCGCAAAGAAGTATACAGGCAGTTTCTGCAGGTGTGTTATCCAGAGCATGGAAGGATAAGGATTATAAAGAGATCAACCGCATTTATCAGCGTTCCTGTATCAATCTCTTACTCATGTCGGTTTTCATTTTCGGCAATCTATGGCTCAATGTGCAACAGGGTATTGT
This sequence comes from Chitinophagaceae bacterium, assembly GCA_947455605.1. GTDB lineage: Bacteria > Bacteroidota > Bacteroidia > Chitinophagales > Chitinophagaceae > Sediminibacterium. The sequence goes on along the minus strand of CANGOX010000007.1, from coordinate 66,541 downwards.
GGTATTGGATATTCAAAAACAATATTCAGAAGGACTTGGTGTATTACTGATACTGGGTATGGTGCGCATCATTGATGCAGGCACCGGACTAAATGCATTGGTGATCAATACCTCAACTTTCTGGCGTTTTGATTTTTACAGTGGTGTGGTATTACTGGCCTTCCGCTTACCCCTCACCTATTACCTGATCAAGAACTACGGTATCATTGGTTCTGCATTTGCTGAACTCGCTGCGTATAGTGTTTACAATTTTATGCGTTTCGAATTCCTCCGCCGTAAATTCAAGATGCAACCCTTCGATCTCAAAACCCTGTATTCATTATTATTAGCCGGAGGATCCTATGCATTTTGTTTCTTCCTCATGAAAGATATCCATGGCTGGCTGGGCATCATCCTGCGAGGCAGCATCTTCTCCATCCTCATGATCGGCGGCATCATTTACTGGAAACTCACACCGGATGCAGGACAGTTACTTGAAACGGTTAAAAAGAGAATAGATAAGTATAGAAGATAAGAATAAAAAGTCTGGAGTCTGGAGTTAGAAGTCTGGAGTTAAATAAAGCAACACCAATTATTAATTATTAATTATTAATTTTTAATTATTTACTAACCCTCCCTGCTCCTCTGAACTTCGGCTGCCAATACTTTTCATTCAGGTCACTGATCATCACTCCTCCACTCGTGGCGGCATGTACAAACTTATTATTGAGGAGATAGATACCTACATGCGATATATCTTTTCCACCGGTATTGAAGAAAACAAGATCCCCTTCACGTAGATCTTCCAGTTCAATTTTCTCTGCTGCTGTATATTGCTCCTGTGAGGTACGTGGCAGGCTTAACTGGTACACATCACGCATCACGATCTGGGTAAAAGCGGAACAGTCAATACAATTATCTGTAACGCCACCCATACAATATCTTGTACCCCACCATTTGTCTATCACTTCCAATAAAGGAACATTAGTGAGTTTTTCTACAGTAGCATCCGTAGCAATCGCGTATTTGATCTGAAGAAGATTAGCGGTTTCAATATTGCCGGCCAGCGTTTTATCAGCATTGGCTTTTTTACCGCTACTGATTTTTACGGCAGGCTCTGCAGGTTTATTGGCATTATCGGTTTTATGAGAGCTGGTTACTGTGTAACCCGGTGTAACCTGAATCCCATTCAAGAACTCCCGCTTTGCTGTGCTTTTAGTTTTGGTTGGGGCTGCAGGTGTATTAGCCGCCAGGTTTCTGGAAGACCGGCAGCTGGACAATGCCAGCCATCCCAGGATCGATATCGTTAGTACACGGATCTTCATATTAGCGCAATCCGCAAGTTAGGAAGCAAAGGTTTTCAGATGAGAAAGTTGAATAACTTTTATGCTTTTGAGTCCTGATTTTTGCAATGTGGATAACTCGAACGTTTGGGGTTTGGCGTTTGGGGTTTTGAGTTGTGGAAAACTGATGCTTTTTTACCCCCTCCTTAATAACGATATTTGATGTTGGTTTGAGATAAGTTGTAAGGGAAATAACTCCAAACTCCAAACTCCAAACTCCAAACTTTCATGTCCAGATTCTCTCATCTTCACGTTCACACACAATATTCATTATTGGACGGCGCTGCCCCCATCGATTCTCTGTACAAGAAAGCGATGAAGGATAATATGCCCGCCCTCGCCATCACCGACCATGGAAACATGTTCGGGGCATTCAATTTTGTGAGCCAGGCATGGAAGAATACCAAAGTGGTGGGAAAAGATGCGAACGGAAAAGATATTACCGAACCGGTGGTAAAACCGATCGTAGGTTGTGAGTTTTATGTGGTGCGCGACAGACATGCCAAATCCTTTACCAAGGATGTAAAAGATAATCGCTATCACCAGGTATTACTGGCAAAGAATGCAGTGGGTTATCAGAACCTGGTAAAGTTAACTTCCTTAGGATTTATTGAAGGCATGTATAGCAAGTATCCGCGTATTGATAAAGAACTGATCGAAAAATACCATGAGGGTTTGATCGCTACTACCTGCTGCATTGGTGCCTATGTGCCACAAACCATTTTGCATGATGGCGAAGAGAAAGCGGAAATAGAATTTAAATGGTGGCTGGATATGTTTGGAGAAGATTATTATATCGAGATCCAGCGACATAATATCAAGGAACAGGAACTCATCAATAATACATTGATGAAGTTCTCCAAGAAATACAATGTACCCGTTATTGCCACCAACGATAGCCATTACGTTGATAAATCGGATGCCAATGCACACGATATTTTGCTCTGTATCAATACCGGCGAAAAACAAAGTACACCCGGGTTTGACGATTTTGTGAATGATGAGATCCAGGTAAAGAACCGTCGTTTCAAATTCCCTAACGAGCAGTTCTATTTTAAGACCACCGAAGAAATGGCCCAGCTGTTCAGTGATATTCCTGAATCGTTGGATAATACCAATGCTATCGTTGACAAGGTGGAGATCCTGAACCTGAAAAAAGATATCCTGCTCCCTGCCTTCCCTATCCCGCAGGAGTTTAAAGTGCATAAAGATGATAACCTGAACCAGTGGGAATTTCTGCAGCACTTAACCAGAGAGGGCGCCAAACTGAGATACAATGATCTCACCCCTGCCATACAGGAACGGATCGATTTTGAATTGTTCACCATAAAGACCATGGGTTTTGCCGGTTACTTCCTGATCGTAAGTGATTTCATTAAGGCAGGGCGCGACATGGGTGTGTTCGTAGGCCCCGGCCGTGGTTCGGCTGCCGGTAGTGTGGTCGCATTCTGTATCGGTATCACCAATATCGATCCAATTAAATACAATCTGCTGTTTGAGCGTTTCCTTAATCCGGATCGTAAGAGCATGCCCGATATTGATACGGACTTCGATGATGAGGGCCGTCAGAAAGTAATTGATTATGTAGTTGATAAATACGGTAAGAACCAGGTAGCACAGATCATCACCTATGGTACCATGGCTGCCAAAATGAGTATCAAAGATGTAGCCCGTGTATTGGATCTGCCGCTCGCAGAAAGTAATATGCTCGCCAAATTAGTGCCCGATAAACCGGGTACTGAATTACGTCGTGTATTACATGCACCGCTCACGATCAAAGAAGGTGAAAAATCACTCGAAGAAAAAGAAGCCTATCAACAGGAAGATATTGATAACGTAAAAAAGATCCGCGAGATCTATAACGGCAATGATATCCGAGCACAGGTATTGCATGAAGCCGAAAGACTCGAAGGATCTGTACGAAACACCGGAATCCACGCCGCAGGTATCATCATCGCTCCGCGTGATCTTACAGATCTCTTGCCTGTAGCCACTTCCAAAGACTCAACCCTTTGGGTTACACAGATTGAAGGATCGGTGATCGAAGATGCCGGTGTAATCAAGATGGACTTTTTGGGTTTGAAAACCCTCTCCATTCTGAAAACAGCGCTGCAACTGATCAAGCAAAATCATAACGTAACTATCGATCTCGATAATATTGCTTTGGATGATGAGAAAACCTTTCAACTCTACCAGAAAGGCGAAACCAATGCTACCTTCCAGTTTGAGAGTGTGGGTATGCAAAAATACCTGCGCGAACTGAAGCCCGATAAATTTGATGAACTCATTGCGATGAACGCCCTGTACCGCCCCGGTCCTATTGCATACATCCCCAAATTCATCGACCGTAAATGGGGGCGTGAACCGGTAAGTTTTGATGTGGCCGATATGGAAGAATACCTGGGCGATACTTACGGTATCACCGTTTACCAGGAACAGGTAATGTTGCTTAGCCAGAAACTGGCAGGCTTTACCAAAGGCGATGCGGATGTTCTCCGTAAAGCCATGGGTAAAAAACAGAAATCGGTACTGGATAAAATGAAATCTCAATTCATCAGCGGCGCTGCAGCAAAAGGACATCCTGCTGATAAACTGGAAAAGATCTGGACCGACTGGGAAGCATTTGCACAATACGCATTCAATAAATCTCACTCTACCTGTTATGCATTGGTTGCCTATCAAACGGCTTACCTGAAGGCGCATTACCCGGGAGAATATATGTCGGCTGTACTCAACCACGCCGGTGCCATTGAAAAGATCACCTTCTTTATGGAAGAGTGTAAACGGATGGGTATTAAAGTACTCGGACCGGATATCAATGAATCACTGAAAGGATTTGCCGTAAACAAAAAAGGTGAGATCCGTTTTGGTTTGGGAGGATTGAAGGGTGTGGGTGATGCAGCCGTTGATAATATTATTGCGGAAAGAGAAAAGAATGGATGGTATACCGATATGTTTGATTTTATCAAACGGGTATTACAGAAAAGCGTGAACAAGAAATCGATGGAAAGCCTTGCCTATTCAGGTGCTTTCGATTGCTTTACGGCTTATCACCGGGCACAATATTTTTATGTACCGGATGGTGAGCGAATGAATGGATTGGAACGTATCATCAATTACGGACAGGCTAACCAAACGGCCAGCATGAGTTCGGCCAATACTTTGTTTGGCGATCTAACTTCGGCCATGCAGGTGCAGATGCCTAAAATGCCTAATTGCGAACCATGGACCTTAACGGAATTACTCGATCATGAAAAAGATGTGACGGGTATGTTCATGAGCGGCCATCCATTGGATCATTTCAAATTTGAATTGAAATATTACGGCATTACCAAGATCAATGATTTTAATGAGATCAAAGATACGCTGCACCTGCAGCCCAACCCGGGTAAAGGTTTACGCGTAGCAGGTTTGGTGATAGATGTACAACATCGCGTTACCAAAACAGGAAAAAATTTCGGATCATTTGTGATCGAAGATTTTACAGGTAAAACAGAATTTCTTTTGTGGAGTGAAGACTATATCAAGTTCCAGAACTATCTCGAAAAGGGAACCAATATTTTACTCAACGGTTTCTTCCGCCCAAGATATAACCGCCCGAATGAATTCGATTTTAAGATCAATGTGATGTCGTTGCTCGAAACCGTAAAACAAAATCTCACCCGCAGTATTGAAATTAATGTACACCCGGCATCTGTTACACCGGATTTTGTAAATTTTGTAGATAAGAACGTCCGCAATTTCCCTGGTAAATCATCTTTACGCTTCAATATCTACGAACCGAAAGACAATCTGAAAGTGAGTCTGGTTTCTTTTGAAAAAGGTTTCCAGATGAATGAAGAGATGGCAGATTTTCTGATGGGCAATCCGGATGTGGATGTGCATGTGGGGTTGGTGGGCTAACGTCATTGCGAGGAACGAAGCAATCTGTGCTTGGAAGTATTGGGGAATCCTTTTGTATAGAGTTACTGCAAAACGTGACTTAAATAGGGATCACACCATTTTTTCAATCCACAGTTTGCTTCGTCGTTCCTCCTCGCAATGACGTACTAAACTAATTTGGTTGCCACATTCAACCGCTCCGCCACATTATCCCAGTTAATAATATTCAGCATCGCATCCACAAAATCATTCCGTTTGTTCTTGTATTTAAGGTAATAGGAATGTTCCCATACATCGATCACCAATATCGGGATCACACCCCATTGCGTAAGTTTTTCATGGTTTTCGCATTGGAGGATCACCAGTTTGTCTGAGTAGGGTTGATAGCCAAGTATCCCCCATCCGTTTCCATCTACATCTTTGGATGTTTTAGACAGATACGCTTTCAGTTTATCATAACTGCCAAAATCCTTTTCAATCCGTTTCAGCAACTCACCGGTGGGTTCGTTCTTTTTGTTGGTAAGGTTTGTCCAGAAGATAGTATGCAAAACATGCGAAGAGAAATGATAACTGAGCTTTTTTGTCCAGTAGTCCACAGTTTCCAGATTATTCTCATCCATAGCTTTCCGGATCATCTGCAGATCTTTATTTGCTCCCTTTACGGCTCCACCGTGGTGAAAAGTATGGTGGAGGTAAACCGTTTCTTCATCCATATACGGTTCGAGAAAATTCTTATTATATGGCAATGGCAGGTGTAAAAAATCGCCCTTGGCATCTGTTAATTTATCCAGCCCGTTGGCTGAATAATTCTGCGCCACAACCGATTGATTAGGTAAAATAGCTGATGCTGAAAGGATTGCAGAAGCTGATAAAAATTGTTTTCTGTTCATATTACTAATTATTACATGAGAAAGATACCTGTAATTCATCGATTCTGCAACAGAAAAAGAATTGGGAATAACTTTATGACTTTTGCTTGACAATTACCCGTTTTTGGCCAGATTCCGCCCCTTTGTCAGGTTAGCCCTGATGCAACGTCATTAATAACAGTGGTGGAAAAGTCAAATCAGCATAAACCATGCTTTGGATTTATATTTGACATCTTTCCAGTAACTATCGAAGAAAAAATTATAACAATTTAAATTTTAGAAAAAATGGCTTTAGAACTGACAGACGCAAATTTCCAGACCAACGTGCTGGACAGCGATAAACTGACACTGGTAGATTTTTGGGCAGAATGGTGTGGACCATGCCGCGCTATCGGGCCGGTTATTGAAGAACTCGCAAAACAATACGATGGTAAAGTGAACGTGGGCAAAGTAAATGTTGACCATAACCCTCAGTTGAGTGTGAACTATGGTATTACTTCCATCCCTGCTATCCTTTTCATCAAAGGCGGACAGATCGTTGATAAACAAATTGGCGCCGTACCTAAATCGGTATTGGAGAAAAAGATCCAGGCGCATATTTAATCGTGTGCCAATGATTTGAAAAGAGCTTGTGAAAACAGGCTCTTTTTTTTGTGCCCACCCTTTACCCGCCGTTACTGTGAGGAACGACCTTGTCTGCCTTAGCGATAGAGAAGGAGGACACGGTCGTAACTCGCAAAGACGGTCATTTGGATATTATTTTTTCATTATCTTCCCAAATCGTTTTTACAAAATCAAACCCCTCGCTATGAGCATTAAGACCCGCCTCCTGTTGATGAATTTTCTGGAATTTTTTGTCTGGGGATCCTGGTTGATCTCACTGGGTGGTTATATGATCGTAACCCTCCATTTTACAGGTGGTGAAGTAGGAGCCGTTTACGCTACTATGGGTATCGCTTCACTCTTCATGCCAGCCCTGATGGGTATCGTGGCAGATCGCTGGGTAAATGCAGAAAAAGTATTGGGCAGCCTGCATATCATTGGTGCGGTCTTATTGATCTGGGCATCCACCATTACGGATTATCGCACTTTTTATCTCATCATGCTGCTCAACTCCATGGCATTCATGCCAACCATTGCTTTGAACAATACCGTATCGTATATCATCCTTGAAAAGAAAGGCTTTGATATCGTTAAAGACTTCCCTCCGATCCGTGTATGGGGAACCATTGGTTTTATTGTGGCCATGTGGATGGTAGATTTTTTAGGCTGGACCAAAAGTCCGATGCAATTATATGTAAGTGCCGGCTCAGGTATACTGCTGGGTTTATATGCATTTACCATGCCTGCCTGCACCCGTGTAAAAATTGAAGGAATCCGGAGCTTTATCTCTGCATTAGGCTTGGATGCTTTTGTTCTTTTCAAAAGAAAGAAGATGATCATTTTCTTCCTCTTTGCCATGCTGCTTGGGGCTTCTCTGCAGATCACCAATGCATTCGGATCACCATTTCTGGATGATTTCAAGAATCTCTATCCGGATTCATTTGGGGTAAAACACCCTAACCTGCTGATCTCCTTTTCGCAGATCTCTGAAACATTGTTCATCCTTACCATACCCTTTTTCTTAAAACGCTTTGGTATCAAGAATGTAATGCTGATGAGCATTTTTGCCTGGGTATTCCGATTTGGCCTCTTTGCCTATGGCAACCCCGGACCAGGGCTCTACCTTTTAGTGCTCTCTATGATCATTTATGGTATGGCATTCGACTTCTTCAATATCTCAGGCTCCCTGTTTGTTGAAAAAGAAGCCGATATCAAGATCAGGGCCAGTGCACAGGGTTTATTTATGCTTATGACCAATGGAATTGGTGCCTATCTGGGCGGAACCATCAGCGGCCTGGTGGTAGACTACTTTACCTCTGCCACAGGTGAAAAGAACTGGCATAATATCTGGTTAAGCTTTGCCGGCTATGCGTTGGTATTGGGAATTATCTTTCCGCTGGTGTTCAGGTATAAGCATGATAGGAATGCGCTGGAAGCGGTGAAGCACTAGGTTAATTAGTAATTAATAATTAGTAGTTAGTAATTGAACGCGGATGATGGGAAAGTTCCATTATCCGCGTTTTTTTTAGCCGATTAGTCATTGAGGCCGCAGATTCGCAGATTGTTTATTAATCTGCGAATCTGCGGCCTTAGTACTTACACCCCGGTGGGTCGTATGACCAATATCATGTAATTATTTCCCCTCAAATGATAATTACTAACTACTAATTACTAATTACTAATTAATTTTGCCATCAAATTCGTGAGTATGACTTCCCCGGCTTCAGATCCATCCGTACTGGTTGCTTACACAGCAGATGCAGCACTCAAAAAAATAGGTGAAAAGATTTTAAGAAAAGAAAGGATCACTTTTGAGGAAGGGGTTACCCTTTTTGAAAAAGGCTCGCTTTCCTGGCTGGGAGCTTTGGCCAACTGGGTACGTGAACAGAAACATGGTAACAAGACCTATTTCAACCGCAACTTCCATATAGAACCCACTAATGTTTGTGTATTCTCCTGTAAATTCTGCTCCTACTCCCGTTTGTATGCCCACAAGGAAGAAGGCTGGGAACTGAGTATAGAGCAAATGATGCATATTGTAAAAAGCTATGATGGCAAGCCGGTAACCGAAGTGCATATTGTGGGTGGTGTGCACCCTAAAATGAATCTTGAATTCTTTCTTGAATTATTAAGAACCATCAAGGCCCATCGCCCAGATCTGCATGTAAAAGCTTTTACGCCGGTTGAACTGGATTACATGTTCCGCAAAGCCAAAGTATCGGTGGAAGAAGGAATGAAATTGGCACATGAAGCCGGGCTGGATTCCTTACCCGGCGGCGGTGCTGAAATATTTCATCCGGAGATCCGCACACAGATCTGTGAGGATAAAGTGGATGCCGAGGGCTGGTTACATATTCACAAAGCGGCACATCAGTTGGGTATGCATAGCAATGCCACTTTATTATATGGTCATGTAGAAAAATTCTGGCACCGCATAGACCATATGGACCGCCTGCGCAAACTGCAGGATGAAACCGGTGGCTTCAATACATTCATCCCACTCAAATTCCGTAACATGGATAATGACATGAGTGATGTGCCTGAATCATCCGTGATCGAGGATATGCGGATGTATGCCGTATCACGTTTGTATCTCGATAATTTCCCGCATATCAAGGCCTATTGGCCAATGCTGGGTAGAAAGAATGCACAGCTAACCCTTTCCTTTGGTGTGAATGATATTGACGGAACCATTGATGATACCACCAAGATCTACGCAATGGCAGGAAGTGAGGAACAGAATCCGGCTATGAGCACTGCCGATCTGGTGAACCTGATCCGTCAGGTAAAAAGACAACCGATTGAAAGAGGAACATTATACAATGAGATCCGGGATTATTCAGATGTGGATATGGAAATGTTTGAAGTGGATCCGTTGATGAATTAATGAGTGAATGAGTGAATGTGTGAATGAGTGAATGATAGAATGATAGAATGCGGAAGCAAAACCCTACTCACTACTCACGAATTAACACTCAGGCAAGCTGATCGGTATATGGATAGCCAGGCCTCCGTCTGCGGTTTCTTTGTATTTACTGCTCATGTCCAAAGCGGTATCCCACATGGTTTTGATCACTTTGTCTAAACTTACAATGGCATAATCAGGTGAACTCTGTAATGCCAGTTGTGAGGCTGTAATTGCTTTAATGGCGCCCATGGTATTTCTTTCAATACAGGGGATCTGAACCAACCCACCTATCGGATCACAGGTCAATCCCAAATGATGTTCCATGGCAATTTCTGCCGCCATCAGTGCCTGTCTTTGGGTACCACCCATACATTCCGTTAATGCAGCAGCTGCCATTGCTGAAGATACCCCGATCTCAGCCTGGCATCCCCCCATAGCAGCAGATATAGTGGCTCCTTTTTTGAAAATGCTTCCGATCTCTGATGCCACCAATAAAAAACGGATGATCTTATCTTCTGTATAACCATCACAAAAAGCAATATAGTATTGCAATACAGCAGGTATTACACCGGCTGCCCCATTGGTAGGTGCCGTAACTACTCGTCCAAAAGAGGCGTTCTCTTCATTTACGGCCAATGCAAAACAGCTTACCCAATCGAGTGTGTATTTGAAATCGTTACCACCTTCTTTGATGCATTGCATCCATTCATCATAGTTGGTATAGGTATGCCCCTTCATCAATTTTTCATTCAGCGCAAAGGCCCTTCTTCTTACCTGTAAGCCACCGGGTAATTCTCCCTGTGCATGGCAACCGCGGAATGTACATTCTTTCATGCTGTTCCAGATCTTCAAAATACCTGCGCGTGTTTCTGCTTCGGGGCGCCAGGCCGATTCGTTTTCCATTACCACCTCATTGATGGCCATTCCATTCATGCACCAATGCAACAGGTCATTAGCGGTATTGATGGGAAACGGAAGATCAATACTGGCTTTACCACCACCACTTTCTCCTTCCTTCACCACAAATCCTCCACCAACGGAGAAAAAGGTTTCACTCCAGTTATCACCGTTCTTCAGGGCTACTAAAAAGGAAAGTCCGTTAGGATGAAAAGCCAATGTTTCATTATGGAGAAACTGAACCTTTTCTGCTACCACAAAATCGATCCATACCTCACCACCCAATAACATACGATTCTCTGCATGGATGGTATTGATCTTGGGTGTAATGGCATTTACGTCAATTGTAACCGGGTCTTCACCGCATAAACCCAGTATCACGGCTATATCCGTTCCGTGCCCTTTACCGGTCTTGGCTAAAGAGCCATACAACAATACTGTTACAGAAGCCACCTGATCCAATGTTGCCCGTTCTTTGATCGTATCAATACAACGCAGAGCCGCCCTCCATGGCCCAAGCGTATGAGAGCTGGAAGGACCCACGCCTATTTTAAACATATCAAAAACAGAGATCGATTCGTGTGGCATATAGGTTTATTGCTCATCAAATTTAGGCGAAAGAGGGCTTGGTTGATTGGTTTACTTATCCGTTGGTTTATTAGTTTACTGGTTTATTGGTTGCTTACTGATTGAGGAACTTGCTCAAATCATTGAATCTGTGTATCTCTCTTAAAAAAGACCAAAAGACCAGTTTACGAATAAACCAATAAACCAGTAAACCAATAAACAAACACCCCCCAAAACTTACATCCGTTTGCTTTCTTTTGCCGAACTTTACGCCGCAAAATCATCGAATATTCAATTTTATTAATGTAAAAACTGTATGCAACTTTCTTCGCTTCTCGACAGGTTTAATGAGCCCGAAACACTCAAAATGGCTAAACTGGGCCGTGAACTGGCAGCCAAAGGTTTTAATGTGATCAATCTGAGTCTGGGTGAACCGGATTTTGATACGCCACAACATATTAAAGATGCCGCTATCAAAGCCATCAATGATAACTGGAGCCACTACTCTCCTGTAGCCGGTTATATGGATCTGCGCGAAGCGGTTTGCACTAAATTATTACGCGACAACAACCTGGTATATAAGCCTGAAAACATTGTTGCTTCTACCGGTGCCAAACAAAGTCTGGCAAATGCCATTCTGGCTTTGGTAGATGAAGGCGATGAAGTAGTTATCCCTACCCCTTATTGGGTAACCTATTCTGAACTGGTAAAAATTGCCCGTGGCAAAGTAGTGGAGATCAGAACTTCTGTTGAAAATGGTTTTAAATGTACGGCAGCAGAACTCGAAGCCGCCATTACGCCAAAAACAAAAGTGTTCATGTTCTCTTCACCTTGTAACCCTTCCGGTGCAGTGTACAGCAAAGAACAGTTAGAAGCATTGGCAGTGGTATTCAGAAAACATCCCAATATTATTATCCTGGCCGATGAGATCTATGAGTATATCAACTTCACCGGCAATCACGAAAGTATTGCACAGTTTGAAGATCTGAAAGACCGTGTAGTATTGATCAACGGATTGAGTAAGGGTTTTGCCATGACCGGCTGGCGTTTAGGATATATGGCTTCCAATGTAACCATTGCCAAAGCCTGTGAAAAGATACAGGGACAATTTACCAGCGGTCCTACTTCTGTTACCCAGAAAGCAGCCGTTGCGGCCCTTACAGGCGATCTGCGTCCTTCACACGAGATGACTGCAGAATTTACCCGCAGACGCAAACGCACATTGGAACTGGTGAATGAGATCCCGGGTTTCAAATGCTTTGCTCCCGAAGGCGCCTTCTATGTATTTCCTGATGTAAGCGCTTATTATGGAAAATCTGATGGAACAGAAATCATTAAAAATGCTTCTGACCTGAGTATGTATATTTTAAACAACGCCCATGTTTCCTGTGTAATGGGTGATGCTTTTGGTGAACCAAACTGCGTTCGCTTTTCCTTTGCCGCCAGCATGGAAAATATTGAAACAGCCTGGGCAAGGATCAAGGAAGCATTGGCGAAATTGAAGTAGATCTAACGCCGTTGTTAGTCTTATCACCATCAACTCGAGATCATAAATGATGTTGGTCATAAGATCAACATCGCCAAAATAAGAAACCGTCATTTCGACGAGGAACGAGGAAAAATCTGCTAATCATTTAGCAGATTTCTCTCTTCGCTACACTTCGTTCTAAATGACGGTTTTATTATGCTGTTAATCAATCGAGATAAACTCCCATCATTGTTGGTAAGGCGGCCAACAACGGCAAATCTGCGGCTTACAATTTTTAATTATTAATTAAAAATTATTTACTCCCAATCACTATCCCTCCTTTCTTACTATCCACATTCACCGTATACTTACCTCCTCCCTGCACGATCCATTTAACTGTTACCGCCCCCATGCCGGGGATATTAGGTACTTCAATGGTTTGCGGGTTGTTCTTCTGTTCAGTAGTTAGATTCAGGTCTCTGTTTTCCACCGTCATTCCGGATAAAATTTTTCCGGATGTTGTAAGGCTGATATAATCTGGCCGCTCAATCTTATTCTTCGCATCCTGACTGCTATGTGTAGGCATCATGCGTTGATTGGCAATCACGGCAGTTACTTCTTTCAATCCATCTCCCAGATCTTTTTCAACAATGTCCTGCACTTCTAATTTTGGTGTTGAATAACAATGATAGATACTGAATGCCATATTCCTGTGTGCATCCGATTCCAACAAGAAACCCGGATGTGCCCTGGTAAAATTTTTCTTGAACCCACCAATTTCTATTTTACCAAACTGGGGATGATTGTATTCTTTCCATGGCACAAATGCATCCTGAAAAAGTAAATACCTGTCGAAACTATACGTTGGATTATCAAACGGATCGCGTGAGCCTTCTTTCATGAACATCAGATAAGGTGTCCATAATTCGTTCGAATAGGTATAGATGCCTCTACCCGCATAAAACCAATCCAATTCACCACCATAGGCAGAATATAGATCTTTATATACCACCAGGTATTTATAACCTGGCAGAAACTCCTCTCCTTTTTTACCGATCGCATCATATACCTGCAGGTCGGCTGCATTATAGGTGTTCACGTCTTCCTGTCCGCCCGGACCACGTAAGATCATACCCCCTGCATTATGAAAAGATTGCGCTGCAGCAATATTGGGATGTTTCATCACAAATTCCATTACCGCTCTGTTCTCGGGTAATGAGAATGGATATTTATACGCACCATTCTGGATATAATTCGGCTGCCATCCCCAACCCCAATCGCGGTTAGGATCATATTGAAAATGATAACCATCTTCACCTACACGGCCATCACCATCTTTATCCAGTCCTTCAGTGCCCAATAGTTCATACTCGCCTTTTTCATCAGGCCCCACTTGTACCATATTGCGTGGATCTTTCGGATCGATCTTAAAACGTCCGTTCGGACTCTTCCTGCGCATTAAAGTGATATTGCCATCATGATCAAGGTCCTCATAAGTATCTTCATCTATCAACCCATCTCCATCATTATCTACGGGCAACATCCCTGAACGGGGAGAATTGGGGTTATTGGGTTTATGAATATAACTATCGCGTCCATCAGGATTGATGGTAGGTATCACATAAAACACTTTGTCTTCAAGTAATTCCTGGATGAACTTTGTGTCGTCAAAAGATTCTGTGAGATACCAGGCAGTGTACAAAGCAAACTCAGCACCCTGGATCTCATTGGAGTGAATATTGCCATCTATGTACATACCCGGCTTACGCGCAGGATCTCCTTTTTTGAAATCGGTAATGGTTAAACACCAGAGATCACGGCCCTCATAGGATTTACCGATGGATTCGAATTTCGCCAGGTTCGGATGCGCCGCCGCGATCTTTCTACAGATCTCTCCCAAACCCGCATGATCATAATAGCGGTTCCAGGTAACGGTTACTTTAGGGTTTACGGGCGATCCCGCAGCTTTAAACATCTGCTCCGGTGTTTGTGCCATGGCAGAAGTGCCCATCCACAAACCCACAGAAGCGATCGCAATTTGTATAGTCAGTTTCATGATTCTTTGTTTAAGGTTTATAAACTCAGGTCAATGGTTTTTACGCCTGCGGTAGGACAACCCGCTTCAATAGATACTTTACCCGTTCCTTTAATGATCCAGCTGAAAGATTGTGAGCTGTTGGCATCCAGCGAACTCAGCAGACTGATTTTTCTGCCACCGATGATCTCCTGCTTATCATTTGTTTTCACAGCTACTTTCAGCTTCTTGAGAAAATAACTTCTCTCACCCAGTTTACTGTGTGTAGATAATCCTCCTTTATTCACTAAATCAAAACTCACCCGGGTAAGGCCATTGGCCAGTTTTTCTGTTTTTACATTCAGCACATCGATCTCTGCCTGTTGACCTGCCAGTTTCACCAGAAAATCTGTGTGTTTCTTTACGAGCTCAACGGTCATTTTATAAGGAGGATTGGTCAATACATACGGATCAATACCGCCTACTTCCACCTTTTGATTCGGATAATCCGGATGCTGCACCGTTTTCCATTCAGTGAATGTATTGCTGATGCCCTGTTGCTGTGCCCAGCGCAGGTAATTGGCAGTGGGATCTTCTATTGTAAAGGCTTTTTCTTTTTTAGCCGTATCCGGTTTGGCCCTGGGTACCCACCAGCCCGGTGTGCTGAAACTGAACCGCGCAAAATGGAAATAACCCCAGGAAAGAATATCGCCACCCGTATTTACATTTTTGGGTGCATCTTTTAAACCCGTCACCTTATTATAAAGCTCACTCACCATCATATTTACTTTGGCATCGGGTTCGAGATAACCCGCGAGGATCCTTTCTCTTGCGGCAATAGGGTTAAATGCTATGGGTGTTGACAGGTTATTATTACTCCCAAAGCTGATCACTGCATATACATTGAATGCATCATATAAAAAATCCAGCATGGCGCGTGTCTCTTTTTCACTCGCAGGAAAATCGCCTGCACCGGCTGCAAATGTGCTGTGCTTATAGGTAAGGTTCTTATTGAATGCGATACCTCCTTCCCCGTCTTCATTTAATTGTCCGTCCTTATCGTTATCAATCCCCTCCATCAATAAAAGGTATTTTCCTTTTTCCCCTTTAGACGGATCGGCTTTGATCAATACCCTTGGATCATCGGGATGCATTTTGTAATCACCTACCGGAGATTCTACACGCATCAGCGTGATCTTTCCATTTCCGTCAAGATCATCAAAACCATCCTCATTTAATTTGCCATCTCTGTCATCATCTGTTTGAGTAGCATTTCCGTTACGCTCATATTTCAGTTTCGAAAAATATTGCTCCATCGCATCCGGACTCATGTTCGGAAATACATAATACGTGGTTTTAGCCAGCAGATTTTTAATACTGTCTGTATTACTACCCTTGATCAGGTTCTCCGCAAAGCCAATGGCCAATTCAGTTCCCAGTAAATGGCTCCCTTCGGTGCCCCCTATTACGGCAATTGCAGGTTTGTTTTCTGTTTTACCCGTACCAATGGTTAAAAGCCAGATATCCTTGCCACCATTGGTTTTGGTAAGCGATCGCAGGGTTACGAGCGTAGGATTGGCTTTGGCCAATGTATTCAGCCGGTTGGTTTGTTCAGCAAAATTGCTGTATTCCTGTGCAGGCAAAGAGCCCCACATCCATACCAGCAATGCTGCAAAAAGCGTTCGTTTCATGAAGCATGTTTTAGGTTTTAAATATAGGGTTTATTGAATTACTTGTTTATGGGTTTATTTGTACGGCGGGAGAAAAGCATCTCAGTTTTATGCAGGCAAATAGGTGTTTCTTTGTAGTATGCACCGAAAATTTAATACGGGTGTTTTTTTTCAATAAACAAATAAACCAGTAAACCCATAAACAGATCTTTCATGAGTGAGGCCCAGAAATCAGATATGTTCCGCAACCGCCTGACAAAAGTGTACAAGCACCGAAGCAAACAGGCAAGGCGGATGCAGATATCCTGTTACCGGGTGTATGATCATGATCTTACAGAATTTCCTTTCTGTATTGAATTGTATGAGGATAAGGTTTACCTGGCGGAGTATCTGCGCAGACATGGTATGACGGATGAGGAGCATGAGGTTTGGCTGGATGAATGCTTACTCATCATAACTGAGATCACAGGTATTGCGCAGGATCATATCTATGTAAGACAACGCAAGCGGATGTCGCACCGCGAAGGCCAGTATGAAAAAATGGATACGAAGCAGGAGTTTTTTACCGTAATGGAGAACGGATTAAAATTTCAGGTAAACCTGACGGATTACCTCGATACGGGCCTGTTCCTCGACCACCGTATCACCCGCCAGATGGTGAAGGAACTTTGTAAAGACAAGCGGGTATTGAATTTATTCTGTTATACGGGTTCTTTCTCAGTGTATGCTGCAGCCGGTGGCGCAACTTCTGTTACTTCGGTAGATCTCTCCAAAACCTACCTGAACTGGGCCGAAGATAATTTTGTGATCAATCTGATGAAGGATAAGGACCAATACAAATTTGATCACGCAGATGTAAAACAATATTTGAAAACCCTTGCACCGGAAAGTTATGATCTGGTGATTATCGACCCACCAACATTCAGCAACAGCAAGCGCATGAAGGATTTTCTCGATATCCAGCGCGATCATGTGGAGTTATTAAATGATGTACTTGCAGCCACCACAGCTGGCGGTATCGTTTATTTCAGCACCAACTTCTCAAAATTCATACTGGAAAATGACCAGATTAAAGCCACGGAGATCCGTGATATCACCAAAGCCACTACTCCGTTTGATTTTGAGGGAAAGCTGAAGCGGTGGTGTTATAGGATAGTGAAGTGAGTTGTCAGTAGTGAGTAGTGAGATAACCCCACTGACAACTCACTACTGACTACTCACCTCAACCTACTTCACAGAAAAGCTATCAATCAGATAATTTCTATCCACCAACCAATTGGCGTAGTGATATCGAATGGAGTAGCCCACTGCAACTGTATCAGCATAATCTATCCTGAGAAAATATCGTTTTCCTTTGGTTCCCGCCCCCCATTCTTCATAAGTTGAATCCTTAGGATCTCTGGCCGGGATCGGTTCGCCAAGATAATCTTGCACAACCGTTTTGGATTGCCGCAAAGGAAGCATCCGCCATTTTTGCGGGGTTGTCCAGGCAGCAGTTTTAGGCACAACCCAGCTATAGATCAGCCCATACAACGAAAGAGAGATTAGCAGTAAGCCACTTATGATCCATAACCATTTCCTGTTTTGTTGCATAAGGATCTGAGGATTAATAATTTGTCAAAATGGTGGAAAACATGTGAATAAATAGAAAATAGCTGATTCCGATTAGCCTGTGTCTTTAATATGCCCTCATTAATGGGTGAAAAATCACACTTTACTTCAGTTGCACTTTTGGGGACCTATAATTTCTCCAGCTCTTTTTTCGTGAATTCGTTCGCTGTATTTCCTGTATTCAAAGTTGCGGCGGGTTCAAAAAGCATTACCCAAACTTCTTCTGCAGCATTGGGCCGGTGCTCAACTCCTTTGGGCACGATCAGAAAATCGCCTTCTTTCAATTCGATATCCTTGTTGCGAAGCTCCATCACAAAAGATCCTTTTACTACATAGAATAATTCGTCCTCCTGCTCATGATGGTGCCAGGTAAAAGGGCCGCTGAATTTTACCAGTTTCACATGTTGCCCATTCAGTTCACCCACAATCCTGGGGTTCCAATGATCGGTAACCAATTCCATTTTTTCCAGCACATTCACTTTCTGCATATCAGGGCTCTTTTGATTCTTGTAAAAACTGCTCATGCAGTTTCAATACCTGGGGTATCAGAAGATGTTGTTCATCATTCATGATCACAAAATCACATAAACGCATTTTGATCTCTTCCGGTATCTGTTTTTGCATACGGGATTTTACTTCGTCCCGGGTAATCCCGTCCCTGTCCATTACGCGTTTGATCCGAAGATGTACAGGAGCATATACCCCGATCATATAATCGATCCCAAAAGCAGAGCCGGCTTCAAAAAATAAAGCCGCTTCCTTTACGGTGTATGGGGTAGTTTGTTCCAATGTCCATTTCTCTGCAGCTTCAATGGTATAAGGATGCACCAATGCATTGAGTGATGCCAATTGATAACTGTCGTTGAACACAATATTGGCCAGGTATTTACGGTTTAAATGCCCATTGGTATAGGTTTCTGCGCCAAATTTTTCAACCAGTGCTTTTCTGAGATCCGCATTCGATTCCATGATCTGCTTCGCTCTTGAATCTGCATCAAACACAGGAATACCCAGCACAGTAAAGAGATGTGCAACGAGACTTTTTCCACTTCCTATGCCGCCAGTAAGGCCAATACGTAAAGCCACGATCCGGAGTTTTAATTGATCAGAAAGGAAAGTTATCAATTCTTTTGTCTCTGCCGCTATTTCAATAAAAAACCGGGTGGAAGCCACCCGGTTGGTAAAATATGTTTAAGAACAGTCAACTAGGCTTTGTTCAGCGCAGCAGACCATTCCATACTGATCGTAGATTTCTCGATCTTCAGGTAACTGCCTGGGCTTACTTCCAGTTGAATGGTATTGTCTTCGTTGATCTTATTGATCGTACCATGTATACCGGCGATGGTAACCACTTTATCGCCTTTTTGCATATTGTCAACAAATTTCTTCTGTTCTTTTGCCTTTTTTGCCTGCGGACGGATCATGAATAACCAGAAAACCAGGATGATACCTCCCATTAATAATAACTGTACCATTCCTCCTCCACCCGGAGCGGCTTGTAATAAAATAGCGTTCAATTGCAACATTTGATTGATTTTATTTGAATGATTGTTTTTCTGTTTCACCGAAACTGCTCAACGGCAATTTGTAAAACGCCGTAAAGATAAGTGTTCGTACTTAAGCCTTATTCTTAAAATTTATCTTCCTGATCTTACCCGATTCAAGCATTTCCTTATGGATATTATCCAGGATCCCGTTCACAAACTGTCCGCTTTGGGGAGTACTGTAATCCTTGGCCAGATCAATATATTCGTTAATGGTTACTTTGGTAGGTATGGTCTCAAAATACAATAACTCACAAACGCCCATCCGCATCAGTACCATATCTAACACTGCAATACGTTCAGAATCCCAGTTCTTCAGTTTGGGTTTGATCAGTTCTGCACAGTATTCCTTTTTCTCCAAAGTAGTGGAGAGCAGGGTTTTGGCAAAATCCCATTTTTCCGGACTCAACATTTCCTGCAGGTTATAACCGGCAGGTTTTTGGATATAGTTCAGCATCAGCTGGTCCATCATATCCGCATCATCATCCCAGTTATTGAATAATTCTTCGAGGTGGTTGATGAACGACTCATTCGGAAGCATCAATTGGGTAAAGATCAGCTTGATGATCTCCTTTTCCTTGGCTTTTTCGCGGCTTTGGAGAGAGATGTATTCCTTGTATTTATCAGTTTCAGTAAGCTCTGTATAGATCTTCTTAACCAGTTCTTTATCAATGATCAGCTGTGGTTTATCCAGTTCCAGGGCTTTCTGAAAAGAAGGGTTTTCCAGTATCTGCCAGAGAAATTCATTACCGGCAATCTTGATATTCACATTCAGGTCATCCTGTGAAGGCAGGTTGCGGGAAGCGCGTGCCTGGGCACTGGTTTCGGCATAGCGGGCCACTTCGGTAAGGAAATAAAGGAGGTAAACGAATAATTCACGGCTTCTGTCGAGCTGTTTCTGCAACTCTTCTACCGGCTTTTTAAAGGCAACCAGGTTGTCGGCAGCTTCTATCATATAGAGTAACTGCATCACTTTCACACGAATATTTCTTCTGCTTATCATCTGGTAAGAACTTATTTGGGAGCCGCAAATATATTGCATAAACCGCCCCGTGCAAAATGAAAATACCCGTTCGGGAACGAACGGGTCTCCACCTTGATACAACCTTGCTTAAAGCTTCCACTATTTACGTGTGATTTCTATCAATGGTTTTATGATAAGTCCGTTTTTTCACAGAATCCCCTTTAGCTTTTTTTTATTCGGGAAACAGGGCCATTTTTTTTCATGATTCAAATCCGGATTGGATCGAATGCCGTTTGTGAGGGTATTCATTTCGTTTTCATTTTAAAACCCATTTATGAAAAGAAAAAATGTTCAAAAGATCCTCATCTGGTCAGCTTCAGTTTTGAGTGTATTACTATTGATTTTGGCTGTGCATATTTATATGGTTACCCGGCCCAAAGCACCCGATACCTATACAAGAATCATGGCAAGGATCGACATCAAAAAACAGATCAGTGAATCCGATGCACAAAAGATCACAGCCTGGATGTATCAACAAAAAGGAATTGATCATGTGCTATGCAATCCCGAATCTGCAATTCTTGTATTTACTTTCTATCCGCTGCAAACCAATGCAGACAAGGTTCTTACCAATTTCAGATCAGAACTTCTTTTACCTGCTTTCCGTGTAGTGCCCACAACAGCAGAAATGAAAAGCGGTTGCCCTGTCTCCTCCCGTTCTCTCAGTTACAAAGCCTATATAGCCCTTAAAAAAATTATTTAATACACCACCCTAAAACAAAAACGATGAAAAAATCAATTTTCTTTTCTTTACTGATTCTCTTAACAGGATCCACTGTTATCTTCAGTTCCTGCAGTAAAAATGATGAGGGTATGGCAACCCGTCTCACACTATACGATTCATTGGGAGGCACTACCCTCGTAAAAGACCCAACCAGTAGTACGGTCATGATCGAACAGGGGCGTTTGGGTATCCGTTCGGTAGTTGACAGCACCATATTTGTGATCGCTGCAGATCCCAAATTGAATGGATTCTTCAAAGTACTGCTGGCAGAAGTAACGGCAGGGAATACCAGTGGTTTTGCCGAATTGAGCAAGAACCTGACCGACCTGTTTTGTGCCGCAACAGGGTCTAAAAACTTTACATATGCCGGCGACGATATGGTTACGGCACATGATCCCGCCAAAAACCCAAGGATGAACGGGAAGGCAGCAACGACAGATTTCGACCAGTTTATTACCGACCTGGTTGCAGGTGCCAAAAAGAACAAATTGCCCGATAACCTGATCGGCTCGGTAGGGGCTATTGTAAATACCCTCAGGGGTCAGGTGGTTCAGAAATAAGTTCCGCATTTGCCTTCCCGCACGTTTTCATGAAGCCGGTCCTTAAGGGGCCGGCTTTTTGCGTATCGATTCCCGGCCGCCGTACTATGCAATTTTGACACCGTCAATTCAAAAACTTACCCCATCTTTGCGTCCTTTCTGACAGTCTATGCTTGCTATCGGAAGGGTTTGGCCCGGTTTCTGAAAATTTGACCTGATTCTCCCCTATGGCATAATAATCGTGGATAGCCAGATACATTATTAACTCAATCAATTAAAAACCTATAACGTATGGCAAAAAAACTCAACGTTACTCCTCTGCATGACAGAGTAATTGTTAAGCCAGCCGCTGCTGAAGAAAAAACTGCAGGCGGAATCATTATCCCTGATACTGCAAAAGAGAAACCACAACGTGGCACTATCGTAGCTGCCGGAGCCGGTAAAAAAGACGAGCCCGTAACTGTAAAAGTTGGCGATACCGTTTTATATGGTAAATATGCCGGAACAGAGATCCAGATCGAAGGCCAGGACCTCCTGATCATGCGTGAAAGCGACATTCTCGCTATTGTTTAATCTGATATTTGATGATCTGCTGATTTTCAAATTTTCACATTTTCAAATTTTCAAATTAAAATAATATGTCAAAACAGATTTTCTTCGATATCGAAGCAAGGAATAAAATGAAAAAAGGCGTTGATATCTTAGCCAACGCAGTAAAAGTAACCCTCGGACCAAAAGGCCGTAATGTGGTTATTGAAAAGAAATTCGGCGCACCACAGGTAACCAAAGATGGTGTAACTGTTGCCAAAGAAATTGAACTAGAAGATCCTATTGAGAACATGGGTGCACAAATGGTGAAAGAAGTAGCTTCTAAAACCGCAGATATTGCCGGTGATGGTACTACTACCGCTACTGTTTTAGCACAGAGCATTATCAGCGAAGGTTTGAAGAACGTTGCTGCCGGTGCCAATCCAATGGACCTGAAACGTGGTATTGATAAAGCCGTTGCCAAAGTGATCGAAAGCCTGAAAGCACAATCACAAGCCGTTGGTAACGATTCTAAAAAAATTGAGCAGGTTGCAACTATCTCTGCCAACAGCGACAGCGAAATCGGCAAATTAATTGCTACCGCTATGTCAAAAGTTGGTAAAGAAGGTGTGATCACTGTTGAAGAAGCCAAAGGAACCGATACCACTGT
This sequence comes from Chitinophagaceae bacterium, assembly GCA_947455605.1. Classification (GTDB taxonomy): domain Bacteria; phylum Bacteroidota; class Bacteroidia; order Chitinophagales; family Chitinophagaceae; genus Sediminibacterium. The sequence goes on along the minus strand of CANGOX010000007.1, from coordinate 43,701 downwards.
TGATGTGGTAGAAGGTATGCAATTCGACCGTGGTTATATCTCTCCTTATTTCGTTACCAACAGCGAAAAAATGGAAGTGGAACTGCAGAACCCATACATCCTGATCTACGACAAGAAGATCAGCGCTATGAAAGACATTCTTCATATTCTGGAGAAAGTTGCACAAAGCGGCCGTCCGTTGTTGATCATTGCTGAAGACCTCGAAGGTGAAGCATTGGCAACACTGGTGGTAAACAAATTACGTGGTACGCTGAAAGTGGCTGCTGTAAAAGCACCAGGCTTTGGCGACCGCAGAAAAGAAATGCTCACTGATATTGCGATCTTAACTGCCGGTATCGTGGTAAGCGAAGAACAAGGTTTCAAACTGGAAAGCGCTGACCTTACCTATTTAGGTTCAGCTGCTTCTGTTACGATCGATAAAGACAATACCATCGTTGTTGGCGGTAAAGGCAAGAAAGCTGATATCGTTGCACGTGTAAACCAGATCAAAGCACAGATCGAGAATACCACTTCTGATTATGACCGCGAAAAATTACAGGAACGTCTCGCTAAATTAAGCGGTGGTGTAGCTGTTTTGTATGTAGGTGCTGCCACAGAAGTTGAAATGAAAGAAAAGAAAGACCGTGTTGACGATGCACTGCACGCAACCAGGGCTGCTGTTGAAGAAGGTATTGTACCGGGTGGTGGTGTTGCTTATATCCGCGCAGTAGAAAGCCTCGAAAAACTGAAAGGTGCCAACGAAGACGAAACTACCGGTATCCAGATCGTGAAAAGAGCGATCGAAGAACCACTTCGCCAGATCGTTGTGAACAGCGGTATCGAAGGTTCTATCGTGGTTCAGAAGATCAAAGAAGGTAAGGGAGATTTCGGTTTCAACGCCCGTACCGAAGTTTACGAGAACCTGTTCAAAGCAGGTGTTATCGATCCTACCAAAGTTAGCCGTGTAGCATTGGAAAATGCTGCGTCTATCGCAGCTATGCTGTTAACCACAGAATGTGTGATCGCCGATAAGCCAAAAGCTGAAGCGCCTCATTCTCATGGTGCACCTGATATGGGTGGCATGGGTGGATATTAATCAATCCCGTTAATCGCTGATTAATAAAATACAGGAACCCCGTTATGGCAACATAACGGGGTTCTTTTTTTACAGTTCATCTTATGACGAACAGCTCAATCTTTTTGCAGATAGGCTTTCAGCACCCCTTTTACAAAAAGGAATTGTGCCAGGCCATAAGTGAACATTACTAAAACAAAGAGATCTTTGTTACTCTTATAATGAAATTTATTCACCGCAACCAGACCGTTTTCAATAACAAAAACAATAGCAGCAGGAATAAGGTATTGCAAAGCTGCCTCACGGTATTTTTCATTACCGGCCACATTCACAGCGGTAACAGTTGTAATAGATATAGCGATCATATACGCAATAACCGGATACCGGTATCCACCCAGTTCATCCCCTATAAAATACATCACCCATTCACCTGTAAAAGCAAGCAGGATAACAGCCCCCAATACCGGCAGAACTTTCCGCATACGAAATTCAGCCATTGATAAAAATGTAAAACTGTAAAACAGATTCACAAAAAGAAAAGCGATCATTCCGCTGAGGAAAAAAGTATCGTTGATGATGATCAGTTGTACATCTCCCAGAAAGGCCAGCATCAACCCGATATAGAAAATGAATTTTCCGGCAGGCTTACCGATATTGTTATCCTTCAGAATGATATGTAAAAGCAATAAAGGCACCAGAAATGGTTTGGTAATTGCCACATAGGGAAGATGAAAATGCTGTAATACACAATGGATCAGTAATATGATCCAGAAAATTGTTAATGTTCTCTTTTGTAAAAATGCTTCCATAATATCAGTTACATGAAAATAACCGGTTTCTTTTACAATTCAAAGTGGTCTGATCAATTAGGTATCACCGGTTGGCCGCCCTTCGGCTGAAACCCAGCACCAACAAGCATTGGGCAGCACCATAGGTAAGCATCACGGCAAGATCCAGATACGCTTGGTGGTACAAAAACTTATTCAAAGCCAACAAGGCATCCGATAGCACAAATAAGGCAGCGCCAGGAATAAAATAGCGTATGGCCAGCCCCTGTAAAACAGGGTGGTTATAGGTATTGGCAGCAAAAACAGCCATGCAACAGATAATGGCCATGTATAAAATGATCGGTTCCCTGAAACTTCCCAGACTATTGCCCAATGATCCCATCACAATTCCTGAAACAAGCACCAAAATAAAAGCGGCCATCAATGCCGGATGATTCTTTACAAAAGACAGGGGTTGCAGTTTCAGAAAGTAAATACTGTTTGCGATATGTGTACCGATGAAAGCCGCCATACCCAATAAAAAATACAATTCCCCGCTTTGGGTAAGCAGGAGATCGCCCAGAAAAGAAAAGAACAAGCCGGCAAACGCAGGAAGATTCATATCCCGGCCTGCTTTTTCAGCAGAAGCATAGAGGTATAAAGCCAACAATGGAAGTAATAACAGTTTGGTAGCCATCCGCAACTCCGTATTACCCGCGTAAATGAAGTAAAGATGCGCTGCCAGTATCACAGCAAATAGCAGGATACCATTTTTTTTGATAAAATTCATGGCAATCGTTTTGGCAAATAATTGTACAATCTGCTGAAAGTTAAGCTTTTGGAACGAAAAAAAAGAATACCTGCCACCGACTTAGCCGGTACTGAGAGCATATTCTATTAAGAACAATTACTTTTGCGCCATGTCGATGCAGGATAATGAGACTTTTCTGACCTTTTGGATTGAGAACAGGGAAAAGGAAAAAACCAGTTTCCGCCCTTTTATGATCGGGCTTTCTGCGGGTTTTGCCATCGGCATCAGCGTGATCGGGGTAATGGAGAGTGGCTGGTATGAACGCGCCAATATGGAGGCCAATTCAAAGTTGAACTACCTGGTTTTGTTGCTTGCCATCCTGTCGATCTCGTTTTTTATGGCGTTTATTTACCGGAAATTCAGGTGGGAAATGCAGGAACAAAGGTTTATGGAGTTAGTGGCTGCTAAAAAAAATGCCCAAAACAAGGCAGAGATGCAGCCTTAATTGATAAAATAGAGTCTATTAAAAAAAATGTTCATGAGAAAATTATTGGTTTTTGTGTTGATTATTTCGGGTATGATGTTGAATTCCTGCAAGAAAGCGGATGTTAGCGGCTGCCAGCCTGCAACCGTTGCTTCCGAAAAAGATGCGATGGTGGCGTTTTGTACGGCCAACAACATTACCTATACGCAAGACCCAAGCGGGTTATTATACCAGATCATCCTGCCCGGTTCCGATCCTGCTCCAACCCTATCGTCCAATATATCAGTGGTTTATACCGGCAAATTGCTGAACGGAACCACATTTGATGCTACTGCCAACCCCATTACCCTGGCTTTATCAGGCGTGATCGATGGCTGGAAAATAGGTATCCCCCTGATCAAAAAAGGCGGACGTATCAAATTGGTGATCCCTTCTGCCCTGGCTTATAGCTGTACAGGGGCAGGTACCAGCATTCCTCCCAATTCACCCATTTATTTTGATGTAACCCTCACCGACGTCAAATAGAACTTATATATTTCCAAAAATGCCGGAACCTGTTCCGGCATTTTTTGCGTAAACATCACCCCGTTAAACCCCCATTCATTTCCTATTTCAGTAAGGCCTGAAAACCCCTGAAAGGATAGTGGAAAACAATTAGTTGGGGCTAAAAAACCAAACTCAGGCACGGATAGCGGATTTCATTCCCATTCCCCTATCTTTGCCGCTCTAAAAAATAATAAACCGTTACTAATATGCAACTGAAAGGTTTAGTGCGATTTTTTGCGATTGCTTTGATACTTATCTGTGTCTATCAATTATCCTTTACCTGGTTCGTTAAGGGCCATGAAGGGGATATGGATAAAAAAGCCACAGAGTGGATGAAAAAGTTCCCAACTCCGGAAGCAAAATACGCGGGTAATAAAGAATTACAGGCTGCTTATGCAGACACGCTTTCCGACATCAAAAAAGAAAGGCTGAAACGTTTACTGGACAGTACCAAAGACACGAAACTGGCTTTTGGTCTGACCACCTATCGTGATGCCAAAGAGAAAGAACTGATGTTGGGGCTTGACCTGCAGGGTGGAATGAGTGTGACCATGGAAGTGGGCCTTGACGGCTTGCTGAAATCCCTGGCCAACTATACCAAAGACGCCCAGTTCAACAAAGCCCTTGAGCAGGCGGTTGGAAGAAAAGCCAATAGTGGCGCAGACCTGATCACTTTATTCCGTGAGGAATTATTGAAAGTGAATCCTTCTGCTAAACTGGCTCCCTTCTTTGCTGCACGCAGTAACGGTAAAGTGAAATTTGATGCGAGTGATGATGCTGTAGCTACTTACCTGAAAGACCAGGCGAATATCGCATTCAATACCACCTACCGTATCCTCCGTACACGTATTGACCGTTTTGGTGTAGCATCTCCCAATATCAACCCTGATCCTGCCAAAGGCATTATCAGTATTGAACTGGCCGGTGTAACCGATAAGGAAAGAGTTCGTGCTTTCTTACAATCTACTGCCAACTTACAATTCTTTGAAGTATACACTTTCGAAAGCAAAGAACTCCAGAACGGTATCGTTTCGGCTGATAAAGCTGTACAGGAATACCTGAATGGAGCTACACCTGCTGATACCGCTAAGAAAGCTGAAGCTCCCGCAACAACTGATACTTCTGCTGTTGCCAAACTGAAAGCTAAAATTACTGCTGCTGCGGGCTCTAAAGCGGCTGATACTGCGAAAACAGCTACCATCTCAAATCTTTCCGGCAGCAACACTAAAGGTGCCGCTAAAGTGGATTCTGCCAAGATCAAAGCCAACCTGAACCCTCTGGCCCGATTGATCCAGTTTACACAACCTTACCAGGGAACCGACGGTAAAGCTGTCTATCCTGCTGCTGTTGGATATATCCCTTCTAAAGATACCGGTACCCTGAATGATTACCTGCGTATGGATTTTGTAAAAAGCAAATTCCCGGCTAACCTGGTATTCATGTACGGTAAAGCGGAACTGAACGATCCTAAGCTGAAAGACATATTGATGTTGTATGCCATCAAAACCCTCGACAATGGTCAGGCTGAATTAGGTGGTGAAGGCATCAGTGCTTCTCAGGATTATGATGAGCGTGGACGTATCGCCATCAAAATGAATATGGACAAAGTGGGCACCAATATCTGGGCTAAAATGACTGCACGCAATGTAGGCAAGCCTGTAGCTGTTGTACTGGATAACTTTGTTTATTCTGCTCCTAATGTTAACGAACCTATTACTACCGGTAACTCTCAGATCGCCGGATCCTATACTTTAAAAGAAGCACAGGACCTTGCAGAGATCCTCGAAAGTGGTAAACTGCCTGCTCCTGCTAAGATCGTACAGGAACAACAGGTGGGACCAACGCTGGGTAAAGCTTCTGTAACGGGTGGTGCCATGTCGTTCCTCATCGCCTTCGTTGTGATCTTTGCTTTGATGCTGTTATACTTTAACACAGGTGGATGGGTTGCGAACGTGGCCCTGATCCTTAACCTGCTGTTTACCATCGGTATCCTTAGTGCATTGGGCTTTACGCTCACGGCTCCGGGTATTGCCGGATTGGTATTGACCGTAGGTTTAGCAGTGGATACGAACGTAATCATCTTCGAACGTATCAAAGAAGAGCTAACCAAAGGAAAGAGCTACCAGAATGCTGTTAACGATGGATATAAACGTTCACTGTCTCCTGTATTGGATGCACACGTTACTACCCTCTTAACCGCTATCATCCTGGCATATTTCGGATTAGGTCCGGTGTTAGGTTTTGCCACTACACAGATCATCGGTATCTTATTATCTCTGTTCTGCGGTATCCTTGTTTCAAGGTTGATCACAGACTGGTACATGAATAAGAACCGTCACTTCGAATACTTTACAGGTATCTCTAAAAAGATCTTCAAACACGCTTCTTTCAAATTCATCGAATACAGAAAGTATGCGTATATGTTATCTGCCGTGATCCTGGTTCTGGGTATCAGCACCTATTTCAATGGTTTTGATGAAGGGGTTGAATTCTCAGGTGGACGTAGCTATACCGTTAAGTTTGACAAAGCGGTTAGTCCTGATGAGATCCGTGACGAATTGAAAAAAGAATTCGGCGAAGCGGTGATCATTAAAACTGTGGATGTGAAGAACCAGGTGAATATCACCACTTCTTATAAGATCCATGAAACCGGTACAAATGTGGATTCACTGGTTGAGCAGAAATTGTTTGCCGGTCTGAAGAACCATTTACCGCAGAATATCAACTTTACTGATTTTGAAAAGAATTATAAACAGAGTTCACAAACCGTATTACCAACTATCTCAGATGACCTGAAAACAGGTGCGCAGAAAGCGACCATCTTTGCGATGATCATTATCTGTCTGTACATCTTTATCCGTTTCCGCGACTGGAGATATTCTTTGGGTACGATCGTTTCTTTGTTACATGACGTATTGGTAACCCTGATCGTGTTTAGTTATGCGCGTAAATTCGTTCCATTCCCGTTAGAGATCGACCAGCATTTTATTGCGGCGGTATTAACGGTGATCGGTTTCTCCATGAACGATACGGTGATCGTGTATGACCGTATCCGTGAAGACAGCGGATTGATGAAAGGTGCAGACAATGGTGCGGTGATCAACCGTGCGATCAATGAGACCCTTAGCCGTACCATCATGACTTCACTTACCGTGTTCTTAACCATTCTGATCCTCTTCATCTTTGGTGGTGAAGTAACCAGAGGCTTTGCCTTTGCGATGTTGATCGGGGTGATCACCGGTACCTACTCTTCTATCTTTGTGGCGGCGCCGATCCTGGTGGATTTTGCAAAGAACAGAGCTTTGGGTAAAGCGAAGGATAAATAAATTTCAGATTCTTTTTATACAAAGCCCGCAGCGAAAACTGCGGGCTTTTTTCGGTGGGTATGCAAAAGCGGCCTGAACGATAAAAGCCCCGGCTCATTTTGAAAATAAATCAACCCTCGCACCTCTCTCCAACTATCTATTCCTTCCCGGATTATGCAACCATGTTTTGATTAATTATAATTTAACAATTTTTGTCTTGCAACTGACTTTACTTTGCAGGAGATAATTCAGTGAGCATTTTTAAACAACATATAACCCGTTTTATTACCCTGCTGGTAGCCTTACAACTGCTCAATCTGAGTATTTATGCGCAGGATTTTAAGCCTAATAATGCGGCTGCCGGATCAGAAGAGGTTAATATCACTGAAACCGTAGCTGAATATGTTGTAGAAGTAATGTTGGGTCATAAAAACGCCATTCCTGAGCAATCGCAACATCATAAAGACCTTCACTTTCATAAGCATGTTTCATTCAAGGCGATAAGTCTGTCCTCTCACTATCGGTTACCCGAACTTCAACAGCGAAATTGTGTTTGTGCGGTTCCTATCAAGGAATCCTATTGTTATTTATACTTCAGCGAGATCAATCCGCCCCCTCCCAAAGCATAACCTACCTTTGTGCTAATGGCAGCGAGCTGCCCTTTCTCTATTTATTGATTTCAAATTTATTTGATGCAGATCATGTTTACCTGTGTATCCAAGAAGTCGGTTTTATTCTTTACCGCGTTAATTTTTCTAAGCGTTACCTCTCCTATGCATTCCCAGGCTCAAATGGCCGATACCTTAAGACTGGGTTTACAGGATATGGAGAAACGCTTTCTCGACAGTAACCTGGTTCTCTTAGCGGGTCATTACAATGTTGATGCCCAAAAAGCATTGATACAGCAGGCCAGGCTATGGGATAACCCTGTGTTAAATACCGATCAGGTGATCGCTGCCAATGGCAAATTCTTTCCTTATGGAAAGAATGCAGACGGCTCGTACAGCGGACAATATTATATACAGATCCAACAGCTGATCAAAACAGCAGGCAAACGTTCCAAACTCATCGACCTTGCTACCACCAATACCAAACTGAGTGAGCTGCAGTTACAGGATGTATTGCGGAACCTGCGTTATCAGTTACGTATTGATTATTATACGATCATACAACAGCTGGATACCCGTGCCATTTACATAGAACAACTGGCGCAGTTAAATAAACTGCTAATCGGGATGAATGCCCAGTTGAATGCCGGCAATATTGCGCAGAAAGATTATCTGCGTATACAGGCACTGGTGATCTCACTGGAACAGGATATGACCGAACTGAATAAGTCGATCGCGGATACGCAGGCCGATCTGAAAACGATCTTACAGATAAAGGACAATAATTTTATCAAACCCTTACCGGCTGCTGATGGAGCAACCACGGCATTGGTGGATACTGAGATCCTGTTTGAAACAGGTAAAAAGAATAACCCTGCTTATCTGCTGCAACAGACACAAACACTTTTTCAACAGCAGAACCTCTCTTATCAGAAAGCATTACGCGTTCCGGATATCACGCTGGGGCCCAACTTCGATCGTAACTCAAGCTTTGCACCCAATTATGTGGGCTTAGGTATTTCATTGCCCTTGCCGCTTCTGAATAAGAACCAGGGCAATATCAAATCGGCTGAGTTTGGTGTGAAACAGCAACAGACCCTTGTGTTAAGTGCTGAAACAGAGTTAAGGAACAATATCAGCAATGCCTATTACAAATGGTTGCTATCGGTAAAACAAAACAGTACTGTACAAACCACTTTCTATTCCAAATACCAGGAGATGTACCAGAATATCTTAACCAGCTATCAGCAAAGACAGATCAACCTGCTGGAATTTCTGGATTTCTTTAATGACTATACACAATCACAGCAAAGGCTGGTGCAGCAACATCTGGGACTTCAACTGGCCAAAGAAGAATTGAATTATCATACAGGTACCGATATCATCAAATAAAATCATTCAAACAGATACAATGAAATATTCAGCATTCTATATTACCGCACTCAGTATGGCTATGATGGTTTCCTGCAAACAGGAACCGAAAAAAGATGACACCCCTCAACCTGTTTGTGTGAGTGATTCAATGAGCTCAAGAATCAGTCTGGATACTGCTTTGATAAGTAATATCAATAACCAGTTACAGCTTTCAGGCGAAGTGGGTTTTAATGAAAACAAAGTGGTGAAAGTATTTCCTTTCACGAGTGGGCAGGTAACCGAAGTAAAAGTATCCCTTGGCGACAGAGTGAGTGCCGGACAAGTTTTGGCCGTGATCAAAAGCGCTGATATTGCAGGAAATTACAACGACTTAAAAACAACAGGGTCCGATATTGCCATTGCCAAAAGGCAGATGGAGAATACCAAACTTCTGTTCGAAAAAGGGATCAGCAGTGAGAAAGAATATGAAGAAGCCAAAGAGAATTATCAGAAAGCTTTAACCGCCAATCAAAAGATCACAGACGCCCTGCGTATCAATGGTGGAGGCAACACCAATGCAACCGGTGTGTACACGGTAAAAGCCCCTATCAGCGGATTTATTGTTGAGAAGAAAGCGAACGCCGGAAATTTTATCAGGAATGATAATGCAGATAATCTCTTTACGATCTCAGACCTGAAAGATGTTTGGGTATGGGCCAATGTATTTGAAACAGACATCGCCAGGATCCATGAAGGCTATTCTGCACAGGTAAAAACGCTGGCTTATCCCGATAAAATATTTAAAGGTAAAGTTGATAAGATCAGTGAAGTATTGAATCCGGATAATAAAGTAATGCGGATCCGTATCAATCTCCCCAATGATGGTTTATTGCTGAAACCGGAAATGTTCACGAATGTATTGATCGAAAATACCGAGAATGTAAAAGCAGTAAGCATCCCGCAGGATGCCATGGTATTTGAAGGTGGTAAGAACTATGTAGTGATCTATAAGAGCAAATGCGACCTGAAACTTCAGGAAGTACGGATCCTGAAAACTGAAAATAACCGTGCCTATATCAGCAGCGGACTGAATGCTGGAGATATCATTATTTCGAAGAACCAGGTATTGTTCTACAATGCTATTCTCGAAAATCAATAACGGTATCGTATTCAGTCATCTTAATGTAACTACCCATGAATAAGTTCATAAAAAATATTATCTATTTCTCCTTACGCCACCGTTACCTGGTATTTTTCTTTACAGGGATCATGGTAGTGATTGGCGTGATCAGTTATAAGAATACCCCTATCGAAACTTTTCCCGATGTAACCAATACCCAGGTGGTGATCATTGCCCAATGGCCGGGAAGAAGTGCAGAGGAAGTAGAAAAATTTGTCACCATTCCATTGGAAACCGTTCTGAATTCTGTTCAGAAAAAATCAAACCTCAGAACCACGTCTGCCTTTGGATTAAGTTATATCCGGATCATTTTTGATGATGATGTGGATGATGCGTTTGCCCGTCAGCAGGTATTAAGCCGCTTAGGCGGCGCAGACCTTCCCGATGGTGTAAAGCCTGATGTACAGCCTCCTTATGGTCCAACCGGCGAGATCTATCGGTATACTTTAAAAAGTGCCACAAGGTCTATCCGGGATCTGACCACTATTCAGAACTGGATACTCGACAGACAATTCAAATCTGTTGCCGGGGTAGCCGATGTGAACAGTTTTGGCGGTGAAGAAAAAGTATTTGAGTTAAGTGTAAATCCTAATCTGCTGAGCAAATACAACCTCAGTTCACTCGATGTATATAATGCAGTGGGCAAGAGTAATGTGAATGTAGGTGGTGATGTGATCGAAAGAAATGGTCAATCATTTGTTGTTCGTGGGATTGGTCTGTTAAATGATATTAACGATATCAATAACATCATCATCACCAAGATCAATGGCTTGCCCATATTGGTAAAGAATGTTGCCGAAGTAAAAGAAGCGGGTAAACCCAGATTAGGACAAGTGGCCCGAGATAAACATACCGATGTACTGGAAGGGATCATTGTGATGCGAAAAGGAGAAAATCCGGCCATCGTTCTGGATAATATCCGTGCGAAGATCAAAGACCTAAATGAGAATGTATTACCACGTGATACTAAGATCGACACATTCTACGATCGTACCAACCTGATGGACTATTGTACCGAAACCGTGATCCATAACCTGATCGAAGGAATTATTCTGGTTACTGCCATCGTATTACTGTTCATGGCCGATTGGCGTACTACAGTGATCGTAAGTATCATTATTCCATTGGCCTTATTATTCGCCTTTATCTGTATGCGCATCAAAGGCATGAGTGCGAACCTGCTTAGTATGGGTGCAGTGGATTTTGGAATCATCATCGATGGTGCCGTGGTAATGGTAGAAGGATTGTTTGTGGCATTGGATAAACGGGCCAGAGAAGTGGGGATGGAAAAATTCAACAAACTTGCCAAGCTTGGATTGTTCAAGAATGTAGGTAGTGAAATGGGGAAAGCGATCTTTTTCTCAAAACTTATTATCATCACTTGTCTGATCCCCATCTTCGCATTCCAGAAAGTAGAAGGAAAAATGTTCTCTCCGCTTGCGTATACACTGGGCTTTGCTTTATTGGGTGCATTGATCTTTACCTTAACGTTGGTGCCGGCATTATCCAGTATCCTGTTAAGAAAAAATGTGCGGGAGAAACACAATCCGATTGTATTATTCTTTGAAGGAATGATCTCCCGATCTTATAAAGTAATTGCCAAAGCGCCCAAGACAAGTTTATTGATCGCTGTAATTGCCATGGGGCTCTCCTTCTTTTCAGCCAGATTCCTCGGAACGGAATTCCTGCCGCAATTGGATGAAGGCGCCCTATGGGTAGAAAGTGAATTACCGATGAGCGTATCATTGAATGAAGCCAATTTTATCGGTAATACCATGGTGGATATTCTCTCACGTTTTCCGGAAGTGAAACAGAGTTTATCGCAGGTGGGCAGAACCAATGACGGAACGGATCCCAAAGGGTTTTTTAATGTGCAGATACAGGTAGACCTCAAATCCAAAAAAGAATGGCGCAAAGGGCTTACTTCTGAAAAGCTAATTGAAGAAATGGATTTACAGTTAAGAAAACTGCCGGGTATTGTACTCAACTACTCTCAACCGATCCGTGATAATGTAGAAGAAGCTGTGGCGGGTGTTAACGCAGCATTAGCCGTTAAGATCTTCGGCCCTGATTTTAATACACTCGATTCATTGGCCAAAGCTACTTTGAAACAATTGGAAACCGTAAGAGGTATTGAAGATCTTGGTATTCTGCGTAACCTGGGTCAACCGGAATTCAGGATTGAACTCGACCAAAATAAAATGGCTTTATACGGTGTAAATATGGCCGATGCACAGGCGGTAATAGAAATGGCCATCGGTGGTAAAGCGGCCACCATCTTATATGAAGGAGAAAAAAGGTTTGACGTGCGGATCCGTTACCAGAAAGAATTCAGAGATGATCAGAAAAAGATAGAGAACCTGATGGTACCCGGTAACGATGGTGCCAAGATCCCTTTAAAAGAGATCTGTGTATTTCATTCCAATACGGGCCCTGCCTTTATTTACAGGGATAATAACCAAAGATATATTGCTGTAAAATTCTCAATCCGCGAAAGAGACCTGGGCAGCACCATTGCAGAAGCACAGGAAAAAGTGAACCGTGTGGTAAAGCTTCCGAAAAATTATACCAATACCTGGAATGGAGAATTTGAGAACCAGATCCGTGCATCCAAAACCCTGGCCAATGTAGTGCCGGCCTGTTTGCTGGTGATCTTTATCATTCTCTTCATCACATTCGGCAATGTAAAAGATGCCACACTCACCATCCTCAATGTACCTTTTGCATTGATCGGCGGTATACTGGCCCTGCATGTTACCGGCATGAACTTTAGTATCAGTGCAGGTATCGGCTTTATTGCCCTGTTTGGTGTGTGTATTCAGAATGGTGTGATCTTGATAAGTGTTTTTCGTAAAAACCTGGCTGCAAAAATGCATCTCGAGGATGCGGTATACGAAGGTGTGATCTCGCGGGTACGTCCTGTAGTGATGACTGCGCTGATGGCCGCCATCGGACTTTTACCCGCAGCCATAAGTACGGGTATTGGCAGTGAAACACAGAAACCACTTGCCATAGTGGTGATCGGTGGTCTCATCACTTCAACCATACTTACGCTATTGATATTGCCAGTGATCTACAGCCTTGTTCACAAATTCATCCACAAACGAGAGAACATGAAACTGCTGAAAAAGATGGGGGCAGTGTAATTTTTGAAACAATGATGTTAAAATAACATACGGCACTCTTAGTAGTGCCGTATGTTTTTAAATCACAATGAATACCTATTTAATTAAATGAAAATAGCCGCACTTACCATATGGGTCTTCCTTGGTATGAATGCAAATGCACAAAATGACAGTAGCCTTACATGCTGAATTCTAACGTCATTGCGAGGAACGAAGCAAACTGTGTTACAAAGTTTAGTGTTGTAGCTTTAGTGGAGCGATCAAGACAACCCGTACCAATCTGTAAATCTCATGTAAGCTCATTTATTTCTTGTCCTATGCTCAGTTTGCTTCATCGTTCCTACTCGCAATGACAAAAAAAAGCCACACTAACAAGTGTGGCCAAATATCATAACTCCCCCTTCAGGGGGCCGGGGGGTATCACACCGCAAACGATGTTCCACATCCGCAAGTCTTACTCGCATTCGGATTACTGAAAGTAAACCCACGGCTGTTCAATCCGCCCTGCCAATCTACTTCCATACCGAATACATATAACTGGTGACTTTTATTCATTACGCATTGTATGCCTTCTATCTCAAAATTTTCATCTTCTGCTTCTGGTTTTTCAAAACCCAGAACATAGGTCATACCGCTGCAACCACCCCCTTTTACGCCCACACGTAAACGTTGGGTAGTATCAAATCCTTCCTCCCCCATCAAACGCTTGATCTCGCCAATTGCGCCTGCTGTTAATGTAACCGGTGTGGTAGCTGTCATGGTTCCCATAATCTTCATTTGTATGTGCAAATTTACAACTATTCTGCATTTATCCTCATTACCGCATTTTCGATACCGGAAAAATCAGCGCCAACCGCCCAACTCCAGACTCCAAACTCCAGACTCCCAACTCCCAACTCCCCCGTTTGCCTTATTTTTGCCAAAACTGTTCCATGTTCGATAACCAGACCATTTATATTATCCTGATCGCCATAGGCATAGCAGCAGTTATGGTTTATTTTTTTCTGGATAAGCCCAAACCGGCGATTGAAGAAAAACCGGTCAGTTCCGGTTCCAATACACTTCAGCTTCAGGCTTATGAGCGTTTGATCTTATTGGTTGACCGGATCGCTATTTCCAACCTGATCAGCCGCACCCCCCATGATGGATTATCAGCCCGTGATATGCAATTGGTATTAACCCGTAATATCCGTGACGAATTTGATTATAATATCACCCAACAGATCTATATCGCCCCGGATGCATGGAATGCCGTGAAAAATCTGAAGGAGAAAAATCTGCTGATCATTAATCAGGTAACCGCTTCATTACCCGTAGATGCCAGCGCCCTCGATCTGCAGAGAGCCATCCTGGAAAATCTGATGAGCGATAAAAATGCGAACTTCCATGAACTAGTGAGCGAGGCATTGAGTTTTGAAGCAAAGAAACTTTTGTAGCAGTTTATTGGTTTACGGGTTGATTGGTGGTTTAACTAAAACGAAGGCTGTATGAGCGAAAAGAAAATTTTTACCGATAGCGGCATAGAAATCAAACGGCTGTATACCGCCGAGGACGCACTCCAGACTCCAGACTCCAAACTTCAAACTGAACTACCCGGTGAGTTCCCCTATACCCGAGGCGTACAACCAGATATGTACCGCGGCAAACTATGGACCATGCGCCAATACGCAGGGTTCTCCACCGCAGAAGAAAGTAATAAACGATACCATTATTTATTATCCCAGGGAGTGATGGGATTAAGTGTGGCATTCGACCTGCCTACACAGATCGGCTACGATAGTGATCATGCATTGGCTGAAGGTGAAGTAGGCAAAGTAGGGGTGGCCATAGACAGCATTGAAGACATGGAGCTGCTGTTTAAAGGCATCAAACTGGAAGAGGTAAGCACTTCCATGACCATCAATGCAACAGGCTTCATTTTGCTTGCGTTTTATGTGGCCCTCGCCAAAAAACAAGGTGCTGATCTGAAGAAGATCACCGGCACAATCCAGAATGATATTTTAAAAGAATACGCGGCAAGGGGCACTTATATCTATCCGCCCAAACCTTCCATGCGGATCATCACCGATATTTTTGAATGGTGCAGTAAGGAATTACCCAAATGGAATACCATTTCTATTTCCGGATACCATATCCGCGAAGCAGGCAGTACGGCAGTACAGGAAATTGCTTTTACGCTCAGCAATGGGAAAGCATATGTGCAGGCCGCACTGGCAAAAGGTCTGGATATCAATGTATTTGGCAAACGCCTCTCCTTTTTCTTCAATGCACATAATAACCTGTTTGAAGAAGTGGCCAAGTTCCGCGCTGCGAGAAGGATGTGGGCAAAGATCATGAAAGACCTGGGTGCCACAGATGAAAAAGCATTGATGCTCCGTTTTCATACACAAACCGGTGGTGCTACTTTAACCGCACAACAACCGCTCAATAATATATCACGCGTAACCATACAAACACTGGCTGCCGTTTTAGGCGGCACACAAAGTTTACATACCAATGGTTACGACGAAGCATTAAGCCTGCCTACAGAAGAAGCCGCACGCATTGCATTACGTACCCAGCAGATAGTAGCATTTGAAAGTGGTGCGCCGGATACGGTTGATCCATTGGCAGGAAGTTATTTTGTAGAATCCCTCACCAATGAAGTGGAACAGAAAGCCTGGGAGCTGGTGAATAAGATCGATGCGATGGGTGGCAGCGTAAGTGCCATTGAAGCCGGCTTTATGCAGGATGAAATTGCCCGTAGCGCCTACGAATACCAACGCAATATTGAAAGTGGCGAGAAGATCATTGTGGGTGTGAATAAATTTACGGTGGATAAAGAAACGCCAATCCCCGGTTTTAAGATCGATGACCATATCCGTGTACTGCAAACTGAAAAACTAAATACGTTGAAAGCTAAACGCTCAATGCAGAACGCTGAACGCTGTTTAACTGAGATCACTGCCGCAGCCAAAGATGGCCGCAACCTGATGCCGCTTGTAATTGATGCCGTAGAAAACTACTGCACACTGGGTGAGATCTCTGATGTGTTGAGAAAAGTGTTTGGAGAACACCGATAATAATTAAAAATTAAGAATTAGAAATTAAAAATTAAATCCGAACAGATAACAATACTCCTATCAATTATTAATTTGTAATTTCTAATTTTTAATTCTGCTATGTATTCTTTCAGCCTTGTAAAACAAACCACTGAGCTGGTGCAGATAGCGGCACTTTCGAAAGAGAACCTGCGGAATGATCTCTCGGCTGAGGAAAAACAATCACATGGTTTTATTACCTGGGAATACACCCTGCCGCTATTGGAAGAATTACATACCATTGCTCCGGCCGTGATCGTAAAATATGGGGATGAAGTTGTGGGTTATGCATTGACCGCGTTCAAAGAAGCAGCTGCCGTTTTACCTGTTTTACATGAAATGATCCATCACCTGGAACCCTTATCCTTTAAAGGTAAACCATTAAGTGACTATCGCTATTATTTAATGGGACAGATCTGCATTGCCAAAACGCACAGGGGAAAGGGCTTGTTCGATCAACTCTATCAATTCCATAAAGAAGTCTACGGCAATCAATATGAGCTGCTGGTTACAGAGATTTCAACTTCCAATTACCGATCCCTGAAAGCCCATCAAAACACCGGTTTCCAAACCATCCACACTTATCAGGACACGATGGATGAATGGGATGTAGTAGTATGGGATTGGAATAAATGAATAACCAAATCATGAATAGTAAACAAAGAATGTTGAAGTAAAATACTTCAACATTCTTTATACTTTGTTCAATATTCAATATTCTCTATCCTAATACAACTATCAACGCATAGATCACCCCCGGTAACCAGAATAATAAAGTAAGCAACAAGCTTAACCAAAATCTTCCGTTAACGGTTCCTTCGTGAAGATATACGGCCAATGGCGGTAAAATGATGGCCAGTATCACCAATAACAAGGTATTGGTACTTACTTCTCCACCGGCTGCTTTCTGTGCTTTATAATCTTTTACTGCTTTTTTGGCTTCTGCGATCCGCATTTTTCTGTCAACCCTCGATAAACTCCTGAACTCATGCATCGCATCACGTGCAACTGCATCATCCAGCACAATGTTTTTAGCAGCGGATGAATCAGTTTTGGTTTTGCTTACAGGCTCAGTAACAGAAGAAGCTTTCATGGAAACAGTACTGAAAAGGCCGGCAGCCAACAGTAAAAGGGTGATTTTTTTCATAAGTTGAATTTATCAGTTTATATAAAATCCGGCTATTTAACATACCGGCAACATAAAGGTCGTACCTATTAATAGGTTCTAATTATACAATTGACCATTTAATTTACACAATTCACATATACCCTGTTCACAAAAAACTGAACAATTACAACAGGCAGCCACATTTCAGCAATCCAATTTTGTATCTTTCCTATTCAAATTTGATGAATGAAAAGAATATTGACCTTAAGCCTGTTCCTAACCACAGCCGCCTCGGCCCAGAACCTCCCGGCCAATTACGACCAGTTAATTAAAGATGAAACGCCCAAAGTGGTTGAATGGAGAAGATACTTCCACCAGAACCCCGAACTCTCTAACCGGGAAGTGAAGACCGGCAAAAAGATAGAAGAATATTTAAAGCAACTGGGTATTGAAACAAAACGCTCCGCCTTAACAGGTGTGGTGGGAATATTAAAAGGTGGAAAGCCCGGCCCGGTAGTAGCTCTTCGTGCAGATATTGACGGATTGCCGGTTACCGAAAGAAATGCACTGGCCTTTAAATCAAACGCAACTGCTGAATACAATGGACAAACCGTAGGCGTAATGCATGCCTGCGGACATGATTCGCATATAGCCATGTTATTAGGTACAGCTGAAGTATTGAGTAAGATGAAAAATGATCTGCCCGGAACGGTGGTCTTTCTTTTCCAACCTGCTGAAGAAGGCCCTCCAGGAACAGAAGAAGGTGGTGCTCCCTTAATGGTAAAAGAAGGTGTACTCGATAACCCGAAAGTAGACGCAGTTTTCGGCATGCACATAGAAGCCGGTCTCGATCTGGGAAAGATCTACTATAAACCCGAAGCATTCATGGCTTCTTCAGACTGGTTCACTATTAAAATAAAAGGCCGTCAATCACACGGTGCTGCTCCCTGGAAAAGCATCGATCCGATCGTGGTCAGTACTTCCATCATTCAAAACCTGCAGACCATTGTAAGCCGTCAGATGGATATTACCAAAGCCCCTGTGATCATTACTGTTGGAAAGATCAGTTCCGGTGTTCGCCCCAATATCATTCCGGAAGAAGCGGTGATGGAAGGAACCATACGTACACTCGACAGCAAAATGCAGACAGAAGTACACGAGCGCATCCGCAATATGGTGAAGAATATTTCAGAAGCATATGGTGCAACAGCAGAAGTAAGCATCTATACCAAAACACTGGTTACTTATAATGATCCTAAACTGGTGGCACAGTCACTCCCCTCTTTACAAAAAGCAGCAGGAGAAAATAATGTACGCCTGCACCATTGGGATACCGGTGCCGAAGATTTTTCTTTTTATGGAACCAAAGCGCCTTCCTTCTTTTTCTATTTAGGTGCAAGAGATCCTAAAGTAACAGAAGAAAATGCTCCGGCCCACCATACCCCGGATTTTTATATAGATGACAGTAAACTGGACGTAGGTGTAAAAACTTTCTGCCAATTGGTATTCGATTACGCCAAATCAAAAAAGTAACACAACATGCTATCATGCTATCATTCACTCATTCTATCATCATAACCTGATTTTATGAAACGCTTTCTCATTTTACTTTGCTTCACTTCATTTTTACTCAACACAAATGCTCAAACCAATCTTACCCCCGAACAACTCTGGAAACTGGAAAGAGTAAGCGGGGTGGGAATTTCCACTGATGAGCAATATCTGATCTTTTCTATTAGTACACCAAACGTAGATTCGAACAAAAGCAAACGCAAACTCTACGCAATGGCAACCAGTGGTGGTGAATCGTTTGAGATTCCCAACACGGATAGTTTTCTGGTGGATACCAAGATCTCCTCCAACAAGAAATTTTATGCCGGTGTAAAGAATACGAAAGTGATGAATGTGACCGGTGCCGATATGTATCCCGATCTGAAAAAATCAAATGTATACATCTTCAATTCACTCAATTACCGTCATTGGGATACCTGGGAAGATGGTAAGTTCGACCATATCTTTATTTCTCCGGTAGTTAACGGTAAGCCTGATCTGAGTAAAGGGAATGATATCCTTTTTAACCAGCCTATCGATTGTCCGCAGAAACCATTTGGCGGTGATGAAGATTATGTATGGAACCCCGATGGCAAACACCTGGTATATGTTGCCAAGAAAAAAACAGGTACCGAATATGCACTCAGCACCAATACCGATCTGTATGAGTATGATGCAGAAAGTGGTGTTACCCGTAATCTTACCGAAGACAATAAGGGTTATGATGTGAACCCGGCATTTAATACCAATGGCCAATTGGCCTGGTTACAAATGAAGCGTGAAGGATATGAAGCCGATAAACAGGATATCATTATAACTGATGGGAAAACAAAGATCAACCTCACTGCAAAACGCGATGAGATACATGTAGAAAGTTTCAGCTGGAGTAAAGATGGATCCCTGATTTACTTTATTGCTCCTGTCAGTGGCACTTTACAGTTGTTTAAAGTAACGAACCCACTAAGTACAAAAGCCGACCCGGTTATTACACAGATCACCAAAGGCGATTTTGATGTGAGTGGCATTGTAGGTGAAGCAGAAGGCAAGCTCTTTCTTTCCCGCAATGATATGAACCGTGCAACTGAATTGTATAAATTAGATCCTGCCAACGGAGCACTTATCCAGCTTACCCATGTAAATGATGCTGCGTATGCAAAAATCAATAAGGTAAGAACAGAAAGAAGATTTGTAACCACTACCGATAAAAAACAAATGCTGGTCTGGGTGATCTATCCACCGGGATTTGATGCAAGTAAGAAATACCCTACCCTGCTCTATTGCCAGGGCGGCCCCCAATCACCCCTTACCCAATCTTATTCTTTCCGCTGGAATTTTCAGCTGATGGCATCACAGGGATATATAGTTGTGGCACCTGCCAGAAGAGGTATGCCCGGTTTCGGAACCGAATGGAATGAGCAGGTGAGCAAGGATTGGGGCGGACAGGTGATCAAAGATTATCTCAGCGCCATTGATGCTGTATCCAAAGAACCCTTTGTTGATAAAACCCGTTTGGGTTGTGTAGGTGCCAGCTTTGGTGGCTTCTCTGTATTTGCACTGGAAGGACAGCACGAAGGGCGTTTCAAAACTTTCATTTCCCATGATGGTGTATTCGATTTCAAAAGCATGTATGGCACCACTGATGAGATCTTTTTTGAGAACTGGGAAAAAGGCGGACCCTATTGGGATAAGAATAATGCCGTAGCCAAACGATCCTTTGATCAATCACCCAGCAATTTTGTTGACAAATGGAATACCCCCATCCTGATCATACAGGGCGGACGCGATTACCGTGTACCGATTGAACAGGGACAACAGGCTTTCCAGGCAGCACAACTGAAAGGCATCAAAAGCCGTTTCTTATATATCCCCGATGAGAACCATTGGGTGTTAAGCGCACAGAATGCCATAGTATGGCAGCGTGAATTCTATAAATGGCTGGATGAAACGCTTAAGTAGTCGTTTTTAAAACACATAGGATCATAGGTCAAGAAAAAGGGCAGATAGTTTTCTATATGCCCTTTTACTTTTCTCTGGTAAACACCTTTCCGATGTGTCCTCTGTGTTGAAAAAACAGGTACCTACGAAGCATCAAGCTCGTTTTTTAATACAGAGTACATATAGGAACAGCGGTTTACAGAGATCTTTTTGCTAAAAGCATATCACTATAACTGTTGTGAATCAGATCTGCCTCTGAAATCTCAAAGGCCTTGATATAGAAATCGCACTGGTCACGTAAGGTTTCAATGGTTAGAGAAGGATCGGTTTTGTTGCCGGCTTCGATCTCTACAAAGGAACCCAGTCCGGGTACTTCATCAAGATGGAATTTGATATTATCAATGAAGAAGATCTTACGGTATTTATCAACCACCACTTTCACACCCAGGGCTTTTTCCAGCACCTGCTCCGTTGCCGGGCCATCACCTACCTGACTGAGGGAGAAATCAGATTGCTTGGGACCTTCCTGATCGGGTCGTTCGTAGTAGATCAGGGTTTTCTCAATATTACCCTGGCGCAGTTTCAACCGGCCTTTGGGCACATGGAAATACGTGTCTTTCTGGTGGTCGAGCCCTATAAAGCGGGCATTTTTAGAAAGCAAAAATGCTTCCACTTTTTCTGGGTGGAAGCATTTTGCTTTGATCTCAATATTAATATGGTTCATTCTCTATTTTTCTGAAGGGTTCTTTTTACCTGCAAGTAATTTTTCAAGGGCTGTTTCGAGGCGGCGTTTGCGGGTTTCCTCTTTTTTGGCTCCTTCAATCCAGCTCACATATTCTTTCTGGTTGGTAAAGGAAAGCGATACGAAGAATTCCTGGGCTTCCTTATGCTTGGTAAAGAACTTACTCAGTTCTACCGGGGGTACCACCAGTCTTTTTTCAAAATCGATCCCGTTGATCTCATTCGTGATTACTTCTGAGCCAAAAGCACGGGTACGGTTAGGTATCTTGTCCAGTTTTTTAAAGCGCATAGCACTCCAAACATGGTCAAGGGCCACCTGGCGAACACATTCGTATTCTTTCTGCGTCAACAGATCCCAGCTGCAATCCCGGTTCAGGTCACTCACGATCTTACTGGCAGTCTTTGGATAAGCCACCCATAATTTGGTGTCTTCATGCAATGCCGGAAAAACCTCATTGAGTACATTATTCAGTTGATTCTGGCTAAGGGCGAACAAAAGGGCGAAATCCACTTTTTTGCTTTTCAGCAAGGGGGTAACGTTCTTTGCGTACGTGATCTTGGCAAACTGCTTCTCGATGGAGGATGGTAACCCCTGAATCAACAGGTTCTTCTCATCCTTCAACTGTAATTTTTCTAACAAAGTTGGATTTGACATGCCTAAAAGAAAATTTAGGTGGGTAATAAAGGAGGGCAAAGTTAAAAAATTGTTACCAGAGTTTGCAAACAAATCAGGGCTATTTTGCAGGATTTGCCCCGATTTAACAGGAAAATCAATGGTTTAGCTCATGGTATGTTCAATTTTTCTAATAACTACGCAGGTTTCCGCAAATTGCCTCACCAACTATTTAGGGCGATAGTACTGCATTGCCTCGGGCATCAATTCCCTTATCTTTTGGATGCGTTGTTCGTCACTGGGATGGTCGCTCAGGAAAACCGGTGGCTTCTGGCCACCTCCCAGATTAGACATTCTTGTCCAGAAATCAACCGCCAGCCTCGGGTCATACCCTGCCGCAGCAGCGAAGATCAGCCCAAAGTGATCCGCTTCCAGCTCCATTTTCCGTGAGTTTGGCAATAAGGCACCGTATTCAGCACCCAATCCATATACCTGGTTGAATATATTCACCGATTTGGTATCCGTTCCCAGTGCAGCATTACCAATGGCTCCCAGACCCTGTGCAGCCATTTCCTGACTCATCCGCTCCTTTCCATGTCCCAAAACAGCATGCGCAATTTCATGTCCCATTACGATGGCCAAAGCGGTTTCATTCTGCGTTACGGGTAACAAACCTGTATATACCACAACTTTCCCGCCGGGCATGCACCAGGCATTTACTTCTTTACTATCTACCAGATTGAACTCCCAATCATATTTTACCGTGCTGTTAGCAATGCCTTTATCGGCATAATATTTAGCAATGGCCGCTGCTACATTTGCGCCCACTCTTTTATTCATTTCTGCATTAACACCGGTGGTAACTACTTTATTGGTAGAGAGAAACTGTTTGTACTGGGTTAACGACATTGTCTGCAATTCTCCGTCGGATACCAGGCTTAGCTGGCTTCTGCCGGTGATGGCATTGGTAACGCAGGCAAACAAACTCACTGAAAGGATCAGGGCAAGGGCTATTATTCTCATGATGTAAATCTGGTATATGATAAAAGTGCAAATTACTGAATCGCTTTATGTAATGCAGTATCTGCATGAGAATTTGCCCTGAAAAACAGGTAACCCTTGTGGAATGCACCGTAAAACGTTGGAATCTTATTGCCCCTGGCGACGTCGTCTGCGACGGTCGCGGTGTTTGAGGATGGGGATCTTGCTCTCCGTTCCTTTCAGGATCCTTCCAATGTTCTTCTGGTGGGTAAGAACCACCATCAAAGCCACCATTACTGCGAAGATGCGGTAAAGGGTTTCTTTTTCATTGAAGATGAAGAGGATGAATACCATAAAAGATACACCTGCCAGTATAGAACTCAGGGATACAAAACGGGTAAGGAACAATACGATCAGAAAAACCCCGATACAGCAAACGGCTACGATCGGTTGAATGGCCACCGCCATACCCAATAAAGTAGCCACGCCTTTACCGCCTTTAAAGCCGGCCCAGATAGGAAAAATATGCCCGATCACCGCTGCCAGTCCCAAGCCGATCATCAGGTTAGTGCGGTGCAGTTCGTCGGTTAAATAATAAGGAAGTAAGATATACAGAGAAGTTGCGATCACCCCTTTCAGGATGTCTACCATCATTACGATCGTGCCCCATTTGGAGCCTAAAACCCGAAAAGTGTTGGTTGCGCCTGCATTACCGCTGCCGTAATCTCGAATATCAATTCCGAAAAGAGATTTACTGATCCACACGGCTGTAGGCACTGACCCGATACAATAAGCTAATAGAATGAGCAAAAGTTCGTTCATCAGGGGGTGGTTGAAGTTTGGGGGTACAAAAATAACAAATTGAAGATAATGATTTCTTAATAACCAAAAATCATAAGTTTTCACCTGTAAACCATATGGCTATCCATGCGTTCCGCTGAACGGTTGCTTTATGAACCAGTTTTAACGCTTCACACGCAGCCCGGATATCGGCCTCATCCTCTATCAATAACCCACTCAGGACCAGGTCGCCTCCTTTTTCTAGTCCGGCAGCCAGCGCCTCAATATTATCCAGGATGATATTCTTGTTGATATTGGCCAATATGATCTGATATGTAGAATTTAATTCACACCCGTCAACTTTCTGAATATCAATATATTTACAAGCATTAATTGATATATTTTCTGAAGCATTTTCTATGCACCAGTCATCATTGTCAACTGCCAGAAGTTTCGTAGCCCCAAGCTTTTCAGCCAGGATGGCGAGAATGCCGGTGCCGGTGCCAAAGTCAAATACTGTCTTACCCCTGAAATCCAGTTCACGCATCAATTGCATCACCGAATAGGTGGTTGCATGGTGCCCGGTACCAAAGCTCATTTTAGGCGTGATCACGATCTCATGGGTCGCATTGGCGAATGAAGGATGGAAAGATGCCCTTATCCCTACAAAATCGTCAACCTGCACCGGTTCAAAATTTGATTCCCAGAGTTCATTCCAATTTTGTTTCTTAATGATTGATATTGAATATTTTAAATTGTATTTATTCAATATAATATTTAATTCAGGTGCCACAAATTGTTCCTCAGTAATATAGGCTTTGAGAGAGATCTCAGATTCTTCAAATCCATCATACCCTATCTGGGCCAATTCGGCAATCAGCAATTCCTGAATGGGCAGTTGGGCAGGTATCGAGATCTCGCAGTAATTACTCATCGGTGGTTACATGGGGTTAAATGGGGTTAAAAAAGTTAAAAGGGTTAAAGTAGTAAATGAAACTACTTTAACCCTTTTTAACCCTTTTAACTACTTTAACCAGTTATGGTTATTATTTTATCCTTCAGCATTTTCGCCTTCCCTTGGTTTGAACTCAGGTTTTGGCATCAATGCCTTGCGGCTTAATTTGAATTTTCCGGTCTTAGGATCTACACCTACCAGTTTCACTTTCACCATATCCCCTTCCTGAAACAGTCCGTCCATGGTTTCGAGGCGCTTCCAGCTGATCTCACTAATGTGCAATAAGCCTTGTTTACCCGGCATGAACTCCACAAAAGCACCGAATTCTTTGATGCCTTTTACAGGACCTTCATATACATCACCTACTTCCGGAGTAGCTGTAATACCCTTGATCCAGGTTACGGCCTTATCCAGGCTTTCTTTGGATGCAGAGAAGATACTTACTTCACCGGTATTGCCAACTTCTTCAATATTTACAGTAGCACCTGTTTCGCGCTGGATCTCCTGGATCACTTTACCACCTGGTCCGATCACTGCACCAATGAATTCCTTGTCGATGATCAGTTTGATCATACGTGGAGCATGTGGCTTAACTTCTGCACGTGGGGCGGGCATGCACTCATACATCGCATCCAGGATATGTAAACGTCCTTTTTTAGCTTGTGTGAGGGCTTCCATCATCACATCCATGCTCAAACCATCTACTTTGATATCCATCTGTACACCACAGATACCATTGCGGGTACCGGTTACTTTGAAGTCCATATCTCCCAGATGATCTTCATCACCCAAGATATCGGTCAGGATCGCATATTTACCATCTTCACGGGTAATTAAACCCATGGCTACACCACTTACGTGGTTGCGGATAGGCACACCCGCATCCATCAGCGCCAGCGAACCGGCACAAACGGTGGCCATAGAAGAAGAACCATTACTTTCCAGGATATCACTCACTACACGAACCGTGTATGCATACTCGCTGCCCGGCATCATCTGCTTTAAGCTGCGCATAGCCAGGTTACCGTGACCGATCTCTCTACGTCCTGCACCACGCATCATCTTCACCTCACCGGTTGAGAATGGCGGGAAGTTATAATGGAGGAAGAACTTGGTATATTCTGATTTTGCAGCGCTCTCGAGCAGCAATTCATCTAATTTAGTTCCGAAAGTAACCGTTGTAAGTGATTGAGTTTCACCTCTTGTGAACAATGCAGAACCATGCGGTGTTGGCAGGGGCTCTACTTCCATAGCCAGTGGACGAACTTCGTCCAGCTTACGGCCATCGAGGCGTACTCTTTCGTCGATCATCATGTTTCTTACTACTTCCCATTTCAGGTCTTCATAGTATTTTTTGGCTAATTTCTTTTCCAGATCGGTCACTTCTTCACCGAGGCTGGCGATCAGTTCATCTTTCAATGCACTGTATGCTTCAGAACGCTCGTTCTTTGAAGATCCTTTTCTGGATATTTCATAAACCTTGTCTTTGGCAAAAGCGTTCACTTTTTCCATAACAGCATCGTCAGATGCAGGTTTTTTGTAATCTCTTTTGGTGGTAACACCTTTCTTGGCTCTCAGTTCGGCCTGGGCTTTGATCTGGATGCGGATCGCATCGTGTGCCAGTTGTAAGGCTTTGATCAGTTCAGACTCATCACACTCTTTTGCTTCACCTTCCACCATCATCAGGTTCTTCTCCGTTGCAGCGATCAGGAATTCCAGATCAGAGGCTTTCAGTTCAGAACGGGTTGGGTTTACGATGAAAGTACCGTTTACACGGGCAATTCTTACTTCACTGATAATTTCTTTGATGGGAATATCCGATACAGCCAAGGCAGCTGAAGCGGCTAAACAAGCCAATGAATCGGGCAATACCTCAGCATCGCTTGATACCAGGCTGATCAATACCTGTACATCGCACAGATAATCTTCTGGGAACAAAGGACGGAGTGCACGGTCGATCAAACGGCTGGTCAATATTTCATAGTCATTCAGCCTGGCTTCTCTCTTGAAGAAAGAGCCGGGTACACGACCGGCTGATGCAAATTTCTCTTGATAATCAACGCTTAAAGGAAAGAAATCCTGCCCTTCTTTAGGGTCTTTGTTGGCTACAACGGTAGCTAAAATGACGCAATTGCCCTGGCGAACAGTTACGGCGCCGTCGGCCTGACGGGCTAATTTTCCGGTTTCGACGAAAACCTCGCGGCCACCGCCTAAATCGAAACTCACACTGATTGGTTGTGATAACATAATCTCTTTTTGTAATATGGGAAACGAAGAACGCGGGTAGGAAACGGGGTTATTCGTGGCCCTTGTTAAGGAATGGGGAAGCAAAAACAGACACTAACAGAAATAACTATTCCCAACCGCTTTAAAAATACCAGTTGGGAATAGCCTTTGTCATGATGGTGACAATTATTTTCTCAGACCCAGTTTCTCGATCAGGGCACGGTATCCCTGGAGGTTGGTTTTCTGCATGTAAGTCAATAAACGCTTGCGTTTACCAACCATCTGCATCAGTCCACGCTGGGTAGAATGATCTTTCTTGTTAGCTTGTAAGTGCTTGGAAATCTCGGCAATACGAACGGTCAGCAAGGCTACTTGACCTTCAATAGAACCTGTGTTAGTGGCTTTTCCACCAAATTCAGCAAAAATGTTTGCTTTCTTCTCAATTGTTAAATAAGGCATCTAAAAGTGTTTAAAAAGACTCCGGAATGTTTTCTTCTATTTTTTTATCGGCTGCAAAAGTAGGGAATATAATGGAAAAAGCACCATTTTATTGGGGATTTTTAGGGGAAAAACGACCATTGTGCATAGTCCATGGTCCATGGAGGATGAACTATGAACATATCCTGCGACGAATTCCCATCATTTTAGCAGCATAACAGGCTAATTTGCTTAATGTTGCAAGCAATTCATCCTCATCATGTTTGGCGTTACCATACTTGGCAATAATTCAGCGCTACCGGCGTACGACAGGCACCCTACCGCACAGGTGGTGACACTGAACGACCAGCTATTCCTGATAGATTGCGGTGAAGGTACGCAGATCCAGATGGCCCGGTATAAAATCCGGTGGAGTAAGATCCACCATATCTTCATTTCTCACCTGCATGGCGACCATTATTTTGGATTGATCGGTTTGGTTACCAGTATGGGTTTATTGGGCAGGGAGCAGGAACTGAACCTGTATGGGCCGCCACAACTGGAAGACATCATTCAACTGCAGCTGAAAGTAGCCGATACCACCCTCCCGTTTCCCTTGATCTTTCACAAACTGGAAAAAGAAGGGTTGATCGTAGATACCGCAAAATTTCAGGTGGAGTGTTTTGCTACCCAGCACCGCATCCCCTGCTGGGGATTTGTGATCCGTGAGAAAAAGAAACCCAGAAAGATCAATAAGGAAAAAGTACTGGCCTCGGGAATCCCCGCTGTGTATTATGAGCGATTGAAGAATGGGGATGATTATGAGACCAAAGATGGCTCCATCATCAAAAATGAAACGGTGACCATTCCCAACAAAACACCCCGCAGCTATGCGTTTTGTGCAGATACCATTTATGATGAAAGTTTATGTGCGAAAGTGCAACAGGTAAGTATGCTTTATCATGAATCTACCTATCTGAAAGACCTTGCAGAAAGAGCCAGAGCCCGTTTTCATTCCACAACAGAACAGGCGGCAAACATTGCCAAAAAAGCAGCAGCCGAGCGTTTACTCATTGGCCATTTCAGCAGCAAATATGAAAACCTCCACGAGTTTCTGGATGAAGCGAAAGCAGTGTTTTTGGATACGGAATTGGCGATTGAGGGAGTGACTTATATGATCAATTAATAATTAGAAATTAATAATTAAAAATTACGGCTGGAAGGTGTTACATTTTTTTGCTATCGTAACTTTATAAGCTGCTCACTACTCACTACTCACTATTCAAAACTCATCATCCATTTATAAAAAACGGCAAACTCCTGTCGCCAGTAGGTTTCATTGGGTTGGCCGAGGGGGCTTATGACGCGGCGGATATTGTATTTGGGTTTCTTTTGGAGGATATCGCCCATTCGCTGAAGATCGCTTACGGCCGTGGTGGTTTCTTTTCCTCCGGCGTATAAATAGATCTTAGGCATACCGGGTGTTACAAAGTTTTCTGCATCACTGTAAATGAAAGGGCTTGTATAGAATACGGGAGAGAATACACCGGCACTGCCAAATACATTAGGATATTGCATAACAGCGTAGAGACTGATCAATCCACCTAACTGGCTTCCGGCGATATAGGTATTTTCCGGGCCTTTTTTAGTTCGGTATTTACTATCGATAAAGGGTTTTAGCGTAGTTGCCAGAAAATCTATATATAGTTTACCTTCTCCTTTTCCATTCTGGAGATCATCATAAGGATTGTATTCTGTATTGCGTTTATCGCCGCCATGATCTATGCCCACCACGATACATTCTTTATTCAGTTTTGTCTGCAGGCTGTCTAAGCATTCGTCAACACCCCACTCTCCTGCTGTAGATGTTTTTTCATTGAACAGGTTTTGTCCATCGTTCATATACAATACCGGATATATTTTGGATGATGCAGCATATCCTTTTGGCAGATAGATCCAGATCCTTCTTTTACGGTTGAGCTGGGGCATATTGAACGCAGTGTCCAGTAAACGAACCTGAGGGCTTGCGGTATATCGTTTGGGCGTTTCGGGATACTCATCTTTCCAGCCGGGGATGGTGAAATCGAGGGAGATGTCGCCATTCACTTCCAATACCCTGTCGTTAATATCCCTTCCATCAGCCGTGGTCTCAATTTTATCTAAACTACCACGGGTGAATTTGAATGCATAGGTACCAGGGGCAATGTCTTTGATCACCAAGCTCTTTCTGTTGCCACCAAAGGGTTTGAGTTTATAGTTCTCATCTTTGGGGTTCCAGTTATTGAAATTGCCGGTTACATATACATCATCATACTTACGTGTAGCAATATCGGTTACCACCAATCGGACCGTGTATTGTGCCTGCGATGTAAACAGTATCAATGAGAAGAAAAAGATAAGTGGGGCTTTCATGCTTTGAATTTACATAACAGATATAAAAAAGCCGGGCATTGTTATGCCCGGCCTGTTAAAATTTTGTTTTTCCCTAATCGAGAATCTCTACGTCTTTCGGGTATTTGCTTTTGTTGAATACAAATTTAGAATCCGGTACCACCGCATTGAGGTTGAGGTTGGCGATCTTTACTTCGGTTATGTTATTACTCTTATCGAGGATCCTTGCTTTGGAGAATGTGCTTTTGGCCTTATCGATGAACAGGTTCACTTTCTGGAAGTTCTTACGGTTATCGATCGGCTTCATTTCAATCTCATAAAAAGCAGTGGTTGAAGGCAGTAATTTGTAAGTAAAATCCTTGTCGTATGCGCCGGCCAGCAATTTTGCGGGGCTGAGGGTTTGGCTGCTTTCGTCTACGGCAGATTTAGTGATTGTTTTTTCACCGTCGAAGCGGTACACATCTTTACCATCGCAAATGATCTCTGTCTTACCTTGGTTGAGGAGGTATTTCTCTCCTTTCATCTGCAGGCTTATAGATTGGCTGCCATTGGGTTTGCCCTTGCTCGTGAAGGAACTGAGGGTACAATTGGCGGTAATGCCTTTGGCTGCTTTTACTTTACTGCCTACTGCATCCAATACTTTTTTAGCTGCCGGATCATTTTGTGAAAAAGCCGATCCGGATATTGTGAGTATACATAAAAGACAAGCGTATAGTTTATTCATCTGGTGGGGATTAATGGGCGCAAATATAGGTTTTAGGTTTCTTATGACGTTTGTGAGGTTGTTAAGTTTAGGGGGATATCGGTTTGTATGGGTTGAGAATCGGTTAAAAGCAAACTTCGGTCTTTCTTTATGATTTCGTAAACACTACTAATCGTGACTCATTGTCGCTCGGGCCGCTAGGCCTCGTCCCTGTTCCGAAACTACTTTGGCCTCTGCCAAATCAGCTTCGCATGATTTGGCTGCCTTCGCCTTCGCTCGGCACCGAACCCAAAGAGGTTTCTCCACAGGGACTGAATAGGGTTTGAATAGCTATCCCTCTACTTTACAGAGTTGTACAAACTTAACCTATCTTATTAGATTTTTCTATATTACAACTTTTACACAATAGCTGCATATTTCTGTAAGTAGTTGCCCCTCCTTTAGAAAAAGGGATAATGTGATCAAATTCTAAATTTTCCTGACCGCCGCATTTAACACATTGTCCACCGTCTCTATTCCAGACTGCGTCCATGACATCCTGCGGAATTGGTTCCCTTTTACCTTCCCGATTTATAAATTGATTGAAAATTCTCCCTTCTGCAATTAACTCCTTAAGCGCATCTTTGTGAAGGTTTTTTATTCTATCCTTCTCTATTAGCTTCTGTTTTATTCTTTCCTTTTCGATACGTGTAAGCTCATTCTCTTTAGCATTACGAAGTTCCAGTACCCGATTGGCAATTCGTACTTTATGGTTCTCAACAAATTGAGCTAAAGAAGTATTACCATCATGCAATTGGTAAGGCATACCTTTTTCAAGAGCAATTAAGTATTCTTCAAGATTTTCCAATGTATCAAACAAAACTTCACGTGCAGCACTTCCTCGATTTGGGCCAATGACTCTTGCCGACTCGAGTTGATCCATTAAGCGACCAGCGCGGTTATACCCAAGTTTCATACGACGCTGAATCAGAGATGTAGAACCCATTTGGCTCTGTACAATCAATCGCGCTGCATCTTCAAATAAGGGGTCGCGGTCGTTGGCATCAAAGTTTGTTCCATCATTTGAATTTCCTTCACTCTCAATCTCTGCGATTGCGATTTCATTAACCATTCTCTCAATCTCAACCTCATCAAGTTCTTTTGGAACTTTATCGATACTTTCTATAGACCTCGGTGAGTTATTCGTTTCACAATTATTTGAGAATTCCACAGCAGTATCCATATCAAGGTGCTCTGGATTCTTCTTTAAAGAGAATATATTTTTGATAAATTTTATCACTAAAGTGTACTTAACTATATATTATTTTGCAGAAAGAATTCTTCCAATTCAGTCAATGATTTGAAGGTCACTTCCCGAGCCTTACTACCTTGATTTTGACCCACAATTCCAGCCGCTTCTAGTTGATCCATTAGACGACCAGCTCTATTATAGCCAAGTTTCATTCGACGTTGAATCAGAGAGGTAGAACCCATTTGGCTCTGTACAATAAGTCGTGCTGCATCTTCAAATAATGGATCGCGATCGTTGGCATCAAAGTCTTTACCATCCATGTCTTTCTCGTCTACATATTCCGGTAATAAGAATGCCTGCGGATATCCTTTCTGATCCCCGATGAATTCGCAAACGCGTTCTACTTCGGGTGTATCAACAAATGCACACTGTAAACGGGTGATCTCTCCGTTATAACTTACGAGCATATCTCCTTTTCCGATTAATTGCTCGGCACCGCCTGCATCGAGGATGGTACGACTATCGATCTTGCTGGATACTTTAAAACCGATACGTGCCGGGAAATTGGCTTTGATGGTACCGGTGATGATATTCACAGAAGGTCTTTGTGTAGCAATGATCAGGTGTATACCAATGGCCCTTGCCAACTGTGCCAAACGGGCGATAGGCATTTCCACTTCTTTTCCGGCGGTCATAATCAGATCGGCAAACTCATCTACTACCAGTACAATGAAAGGTAAATATTGATGACCTTTTTCGGGATTGAGTTTTCGTGCAGAGAACTTCTCGTTGTATTCTTTGATATTACGGCAATGGGCTTCTTTCAGGAGATCATAGCGGTTATCCATTTCGATACATAATGCATTGAGCGTATGCACCACTTTCTTGGTATCGGTGATAATGGATTCTTCTTCACCGGGTAATTTGGCAAGGAAATGTTTTTCGATCCTTCTGTATAAACTCAACTCTACTTTCTTGGGATCTACCAGTACAAATTTGAGTTGGGATGGATGTTTTTTATAGAGCAGGGAAACCAGGATAGCGTTCAATCCTACTGATTTACCTTGTCCGGTAGCACCCGCCATTAACAGGTGCGGCATATTGGCGAGGTCAACAATAAAATTTTCGTTATCGATCTTCTTACCTATCGCAATAGGCAATGAAAATCCGCTGTTCTGGAATTTATCGGAAGCCAATAGCGTACGCATACTCACTACCGACTTGCGTACATTCGGCACTTCAATACCAATGGTTCCTTTACCGGGTATGGGTGCGATGATACGAATTCCTAAGGCTGCCAGACTTAGGGCGATATCATCTTCCAGGTTTTTGATACGACTGATACGAACACCGGGCGCGGGTACGATCTCATATAAAGTAACTGTAGGACCTACTGTTGCCGCAATCCTTTGTATGGCAATATCATAATTCTTAAGCGTGGCGATGATCTGGTTCTTATGGGTTTCCAGTTCTTCAGGATCGTGTACGATCTTTTCGCTGCCATGGGTTTCAAGCAGGTCGAGAGTTGGGTATTTGTAGCCTTTCAGATCAAGGGTTGCATCGTATTTGGTGGCGAGGCTGCCAACAGGAGCTGCGGGTATCTCTTCTTCTACTTCGGGAACTTCTTTGATCTCCAATTCAAGATTTGAGTTTGGAGTCTGGAGTTTGGGGTCTGGAGTTGTTTTTGGGGTATATACTTCCTGTGTTACCAATGGTTCCATTTCATGAACAACGGGTTCTTCTTCCTCTTCTTTTTCCACTACATCAAAATCGTTCATCGGGTTGGCAGCGGCTTCCGCGCCATGGGGCATGATCACAACCACGCCTTTGCCCTCGTTCTTCATTTTATTCTGGCTAACGGGCTCTTCTACTTCAATTTCATCATCTATCATTAACAGTGCGCCGGCTTCTTCTTCATCGGTCCATTCTTTGGTTACCGGGAGTTCATCATCTTCTGTAAGGGGTAAAGCATCTGTATTCGCTTTTTGCGGACGGCTGAATTTCCAATCGGGCAATCTGAATACCGGATTAAACCGCCAGATGATATAACTGAATGCCGCAACAAAGATGATGGCACCGGTGCCTACATTACCGGTCCATTTTACCAGCCATCCGGATGAATATTCGCCAACAGCCCCACCCCATGAGAAGGCATTGCCACCGGTTGCAAATGCGAGTGCCGTGCTCAGTACTACCAATCCTACCAAAACATATCGCAGGTTACGTACCAGGCTGAATACTTTTTTTCCAAAAAGCAGGTTCATCCCTAATACAAAAAAAGTAGTACAGAAAAGGAAGGAGGCAATTCCAAATCCTTTATAGATCAGGTTATGGGCAATATAAGCACCCAGTACACCCAGGAGGTTGGTAACCTTTACATCGTCTGTTGCAAATATTTTGATTCCGAACTGGTGGATCTTATCCTGGTCTTCCTGCCAGGTAAATAAATATGAAGTGAGGGAAACAAAAAGGAAAACGGCGATCAATAAGCTGACAGCACCGGCGATCTTGGTGGTACGTTCGTCTTTTACAACTTCAGCTACGGTTACTTCGGCTTCCTTATCTATGGTAAGCTTTTC
Organism: Chitinophagaceae bacterium; assembly: GCA_947455605.1. Lineage (GTDB taxonomy): Bacteria > Bacteroidota > Bacteroidia > Chitinophagales > Chitinophagaceae > Sediminibacterium. Next base: position 9,237 of record CANGOX010000007.1, on the reverse strand, counting down.
GGGATCCGGCGGAGGTGGCGTTTTCTTTTTGAGACTATTTGCCATGGAAACAAATATAAGCTAAGCGCCTAAGCAGATACCGCAACAGGGGGCTATGTGCAAAACTGCTGAAACCGGCCACAGTTTTCCACTTTACTGTATTTCGGATCTTTGTATGCCTATAGCCAGAAAGATCCAGCCGGCAATAAAGAATACACCCCCCATAGGTGTTATAGCACCTATCCACCTGAAATTTTCTGGTCCTGAAATGGATAATGCATACAAAGAGCCACTGAAGAAAATGATACCGGTTATAAAGAGATTACCGGCCAGTTTTATCTTTTTATTGGGATACGATCTATACAAAACTCCGGTTAGTGCCAAGGCAAACACATGATAGAACTGGTATCGGATGCCGGTTTCAAAAGTGGTGAGTGATTGAGGCGATAGATATTCTTTGAGGGTATGCGCACCAAAAGCACCCAGTGCCACAGAGAGCGCCCCTAACCATGCGGCTATGATCAGAAATCTTTTATCCATTTTCTTTGATGATTTTGGCAAAACCCGCATCGCTGATGGCATTGCCGTGTAAATGATAGGTTGCCTGACGATAAAACGAATCACGCTCTGCTAATTTTCGGGAAAGAAAATCAGCAAGTTCATGATCTGATAATTCGCGTATCAGAGGACGGTGTTCTTTTTCGGGTTTGAGTCGTTCCACCAATATATCGATGGGTTCATCGATCCAGATGGTAATCCCGTTTTTATTCATCCAGTCCATATTCTCATGAAAGCAGGGTGTACCGCCGCCAGTAGCCAGAACAAAAGTTTTCTTTTCTCCAAACCACCGAAGGATCTTAGCTTCCGTTTTTCTGAAATATGCCTCCCCTTCTTCGTCAAATAATTCCGCAATGGTTCTTTCTTCATGCGACTCGATCAAAAAATCAAGATCGTAACCACCGTTCTTTAGTTTTTTGGAAAGCTTTTTTGTCCAATAACTTTTACCTGTTCCCATCATTCCTAATAGAAATATTTTCATTCTAATTGAGCTTTTTTATGAAACACATAGGGTCATAGGTTAGAAATTAGGGCAGATAGTCTCTTTATAGATTAGGTAGGATTGCATACTGCTCGTTGACATAAGTCCTTTGTCCTTCTTTAAAAATATTAGTACAACAGAAATTGAGAAGCACTCCTTTTGGCTTATTAAGAAGCTTCATATAACTAAGTACTTGGGCTTCATAAACAGGGTTCATTGCATCGACCGCCTTTATCTCAACAACTACCAAATCATCTACCAAAATATCCAACCGCAAATCTGCCTCTACATCTAGTCCTCTGTAATTAATCGGAACCTTTAATTGTGATTTTACGTCGAAGTTCTTGTACAGAAGTTCTCTAACCAAACATTTTTGATATACACTCTCTAACAATCCGGGGCCCAATGCTTTATGAACTTCAATGGCACATCCAATAATCGAATAGCTTAGGCTGTCTATATATTTTTTAGTTACCCTCACAATCCAAAATTAATCACAGCCATCATCCATACATCAGGTATTTATACTCTATGCCCTCCCTTCCAAACCTATGACCCTATGTGTTTTAAATTGGCTGTAAGTAAACTGCACTATTTAAACGCATTTAGGCCGGTTACATCCATTCCCGTGATCAGCAGATGAATATCGTGTGTGCCTTCATAGGTGATCACACTTTCGAGGTTCATCATGTGGCGCATGATGCTGTATTCGCCGGTGATACCCATTCCACCAAGCATCTGGCGTGCATCGCGTGCGATATTGGTAGCTATCTCACAGCTATTTCTTTTGGCCATGCTGATCTGTTGCGGGTTGGCTTTGCCTTCGTTCATTAAAACGCCTAAACGCCAAACCATCAGTTGAGCCTTGGTGATCTCGGTGATCATTTCGGCAAGTTTCTTTTGTTGTAACTGAAAGCCGCCGATGGGTCTGTCGAACTGAATACGTTCTTTGCTGTAACGCAAAGCCGTATCATAACAATCCATCGCCGCACCTAATGCCCCCCAGGCAATACCATACCGGGCTTTGGATAAGCATCCAAGCGGGCCTTTTAATCCTTTTACATTGGGGAGAATATTTTCTTTGGGCACTTTTACATTATCGAAGACCAATTCTCCGGTTGCACTGGCTCGTAAGCTCCATTTGCCATGGGTGGTGGGTGTGGAAAATCCTTCCATGCCTCTTTCAACTATTACACCCTGAATTTCGTCCTGCTCATTTTTTGCCCAAACAACCGCTATCTGTGCAAAGGGTGCATTACTGATCCACATTTTGGCACCGTTAAGTATTACATGGTCACCTGCATCTTTGATATGGGTGAGCATACCGGAAGGGTTACTTCCATGATCAGGTTCCGTTAATCCGAAACATCCCAGCCATTCGCCACTGGCGAGTTTGGGTAAGTATTTATTGCGTTGTGCTTCGTTGCCGTATGCATAGATAGGGAACATAACCAGACTACCCTGTACACTGGCTGTGCTTCTTACACCACTATCGCCTCTTTCCAGTTCCTGCATCATGAGGCCGTAACTGATATAGTCCAATCCCCCACCCCCATATTGTTCTGGCACAGTTGGCCCGAAACAACCCAATTCTCCCATTTGTTTTACGATCTGTACGGGAAATTCAGCTTTTTGTGCATAGTCTTCAATAATGGGTGAGATCTCCTTTTTAACATACATCCGCACAGTTTCGCGAATGAGTTTATGTTCTTCGGTAAGAAGATCATCGATCATGTAATAATCAGGAGATTGGAATAGATCAGTTCTGGCAGCCATGTGGGAGAGTTTGGAGTTTGGGGTTTGGAGTTTGGGGTTGTTTCCAGACTCTTAACTGTACAAAATTAAAGATATGGGGTGAGTGAGTGGGGTTTTGTTTAGTATTTTCTTTCCTCTGCGGTTATCTCACTGTCCTCTGCGGTTCTGCGGTGAAAAAATGGTCTGTACATAGTAATTCTCATTCTTTTTTCCAGCTTTTCTCACCGCAGAGGCGGGGTGAGCAGGGAGTTTGCGCGGAGGTATTTATATTTAATGTACAAATCTTGCTTATGAAAAGGATAATATTTGCTTTGCTGTTAACCATGCCATTTTTCCTGATGGCACAAAAGAAAGAGGAGAAGAAATTAGAAAATCAGATCAGGCAGTATTTTTTTGTGATGTTGACGGCGGGTCCTGACCGCGGGCAGGATTCTGTTACGGCGGCAAAAATTCAGGAGGGGCATATGGCCAATATTAACCGTTTATATCAGGAAGGTAAACTAAAAGTAGCCGGGCCATTTGGAGATGATGGGAAATGGATAGGCCTTTTTATTTTTGATTGTCCGAATAAGGAAGAAGTGGAAAAATTATTGGAAACAGATCCGGCAGTAAAAAGCGGAAGGTTGAATTATGAGATCCATCCGTGGTGGACGAGTGCGGTGGGGAGTTTTAGTGTTGGGAAACCCAAAAAGAGTCAGGAGTGAAAAGTCTGGAGTCTGGAGTTATGATTACTCAAGACTCCAGACTCCAGACTTCTGACTCCAGACTTCTGACTCCAGACTTCTGACTCCAGACTTCAGACCTAATAATCTTCTTCGTCCTCCGGTCCTCTCCTTCCCGAAGCCACTCCACCTTTGGCGCCGCTTTGTTCTATGTCTTTATTGATCTCTTCGATATCTACACTACGTGTTGTTTTATCTCCCATCAGATATTCTGTGAAGTAATCTGCCATACGCCAGAAAAAGTATTCAACCATATCTCCATAGCCGTGGCGTTGGCCGGGTAATACTACGAGGTCGAAACGTTTATTGGCTTTGATGAGTGCATTGGCAACTCTGGTTGTATTGGCAGGATGTACATTGTTATCGATATCACCTGTTGAGAGCATTAAATGCCCTTTCAGGTTTTTTACCAGATCCTGGTTCTTTTCAATGTTGTATACAAAACTGGTATCACCTTTATCACCGATCACTTCTTTTACACCATGGTGCTGTTCGCTCCACCAACGGTTGTAAACGGAGTTATCGTGGTTACCTGATGAAGAAACCGCTACTTTAAAGAAATCGGGATATACCAACATGGCTGCGGTACTCATGAAACCTCCACCAGAGTGACCATGGATACCTACGCGGTTGATGTCTAAATATGGATAACGGTCTGCCAATTGTTCTGCACAGGCTTTTTTATCGGCCAGCCCATAGTCTCTCAGGTTGCCATAACCGAAATTGTGGTACCATTTGCTGCGTGAGGGATGTCCGCCTCGGTTACCCATGGTGATCACCACAAATCCTAATTGAGAAAGGCGTTCTGTTCTGTCCATTCCGCGACTGAACGCTTTGTTTACGGCTTCAGTTTGGGGACCGGGATAAACATATTCGATAACCGGATATTTCTTAGTAGAATCAAAATCAAAAGGTTTGTACATCACTCCATAGATATCAGTAATGCCATCATCTGCTTTCACTTTAAATACCTGCGGGAATTTATACCCTGCAGCAAATAATGAACTCAGGTCTGAAGTTTCGAGATCCATCACTTTTCTTCCATCAGCAGCAAAGAGTGTTGATTTTGGCACAGTGTTTACCCGTGAATAGTTATCAATGAAGAAAGATTTTCCATCATTCATATTCATTGCGTGTTCATATTCGCCGGGGTTCAGCAGTTTTAGCCCTGTACCATCGAAATTTACTTTATAGGCATGCAGATAGTATGGATCTTCACATGCTTCTTTACCGTTTGCAGAGAAATAGAGAATGCGTTTGGCATCATCAATACCCAAAATATTTTCTACGTGATAAGTTCCTGATGTGATCTGGTTCTTCAGTTTACCATCCGCATCATACAGGTAAAAATGTGCATAGCCATCACGTTCACTCCACTGTATGAACTCTTTACCATCATTCACCAATCCCAGTCTTCTGGTTTCGATATAAGTATTGAAACGTTCTTCTATCAAAGGCTTGATGGTTCCGGTTGTTACATCAGCAACACATACATCTACTTTTTTCAGATCTCGGCTGGTGCGGGTGAAATAGAATTTATCACTGGTGCCCAACCATTTCAGGGGGCGCCAGTCATCATCACGCTGATTGATCTTTCCGGGATCGGCCCATACAGAAATATTCTGGTCTTTGAATAAGGACAAACTCAATTCCTTCCCTGTCTGGCTGGCTACATCAAACAGATATACATGATCAATGGGTGATTCTTTTTCACCGGGCATCCAGTATTTGTAGGTTTCTAAAGTTGGGCGTGGATCACTCAAACTGTTGATCACCCAGAGGTCTTTTACTTTACGGTTATCCGTTCTTCCCAATACAAAATGTTTAGAGTCGGGCGACCAATACGCAAAAACGGCTTTCTTTTTATTTTTGTTCTTTTCTTTATCTACATTGTTATCCCCTGTACCAGAGAGATTACCTTCTGAAAAATAACTGAAGTTCTCAATACCATCAGTAGTTAATGCATGGTCAACAAGGGTTGAATCATCTTCGTTCTTTAAAGCTTTTTCGTAATTGGCTTTGTCCATCCAGAACAAATTATAATTCTTACCAAACAGGATCACATTGCCATCGGGAGAAATGGAAGCCCAGGTAGGTTTCCGTTTTGGCTTTTTGAAATCATTCAGTTCTGTCAGTTCACCTGTAGTAAGGTTGTATTCAAAATAGAATGTTTTCTTTTCTTTCACCGGGGGCGTTCCTTTCTTGGCAGCAGAATCTTTCTTTTCAATTTCCAATGTGCTTTTTACTTCAAACTGGATCCAGTTCTCATCTTTGATAAAACGCATACTGTCGAGACCGAGGTGTTGTGCTTCAAAAGGATCTTTTACGATACGGGTGATCTTGGCAGCGAGATCGGCATTATCAAATAATACTTTCTTCTCTCCTTTAACCGGATCTACGATATACCATTTTTTCCCTTCTGAAGTTTCGTACATATACCAGAAGCGTTCGCTTTTTTTGAGCCAGTGTGGGTCAACGCTGGTGCTGAACACCATTTTATCGAGTTTCTTAGGTGAAAAACGGGCGGCGAGCTGGTAATTGGCTTTGGTAACGGGATTATTTTGCGCGAATGATGCCAGGGCAAAACACGAAAATAAAAGGATCAGTTTGATGATTCTCATGGAGTGTAGTTTTGGGTGCCATGAAAATAAACCAAACGGGATGAAATAAAGAACCATTGGTAAAATTTTTATCATTAACGGATTGGCGGATTACGGATTAGCTGATTAAATCCGTTAATATATAATTCGCCAATCCACTAATCCGCAATCCGCTATTTCCCTTTACCTTGCAGGAAAGGATTCCTCATGTCTCATGTTTTTACAACTGATATTGAATTCGCCAAACGCTCGGATGCGTTGGACGAGCTGGCACGGTTTAAACAACAGTTCCATTTTCCTAAGAAGAACGGGAAGGATGTGATCTATTTCTGTGGTAATTCATTGGGGTTGCAGCCAGTTTCGGTGGAACCTGCTATTCAGACAGAATTAAACACCTGGAAAGAAGAAGCCATTGGTGGTTTTACCAAAGGGAAGAATCCGTGGTTGTATTATCAGGAATACCTGAAACCCTCTCTGGCAAAAATTGTGGGTTGTAAAGAAGATGAGGTTACGGTCATGAATACCTTAACCGTGAACCTGCATTTACTGATGCTGAGTTTTTATCGCCCAACCGATACCCGATTCAAGATCATGATGGAAGCAGGTGCTTTCCCTTCTGATCAATATGCAGTAGAAACGCTGGTGAGGCATTTTGGATTAGATCCTGCAACAGCGATCATTGAGATCAAGCCAAAGGATGGAGAGAAAATTTTGCATACTGAAGATATTATTGCGGCCATTGAATTGCATGGGGAAAGTCTGGCAATGGTCATGTTAGGTGGTATTAATTATTATACCGGACAGTTATTTGATATGCAACGTATAACCGAAGCGGCCCATGATGTAAACGCTATTGCCGGATTTGATCTGGCGCATGTGGCAGGCAACGTGCCCTTACACCTGCATGATTGGGGTGTTGATTTTGCAGTGTGGTGCAGTTATAAATACCTGAATGGTGGTCCGGGTGCTGTGGGAGGTGTGTATGTGAATGAATATTTCGCTTCTGATGTAAGAACTCCGAGACTTGGAGGTTGGTGGGGTAATGATGAGAAGACAAGGTTTAAGATGGAGAAGGGATTTATTCCTAAACCGAATGCCGGTGGTTGGAATATCAGTACCGCACAGGTATTGAATACTGTTTCTTTAAAAGCGGCCCTGGAAATGTTTGAAGAGGCAGGAATTGAAAAGTTAAGAGCTAAAAGTATACAGTTAACTGCCTATCTGGAATATCTTTTGCATCAATTACCCAATTTGAAATTCGAGATCATCACGCCGGTAGATGCCGGGAGCCGTGGGGCACAACTTTCTTTGTATTTTAAAGAACGGGGAAAAGAGATCCATGATAAGATGATAGAGAGCGGTATCATTGTTGACTATCGGGAACCAGGGGTGATACGGGTGGCACCTGCGCCTTTGTATTGCAGTTTTGGGGATGTGTATGCATTTTATGAGATCCTAAAAAATCATTTTTAACCGCGAGGAAACGAGGGTTCGCGAGGAAACGCTTAGCATAGCTTTTCGACCTTGCCACTTAGCGGTAAAATCTACTCTATGAGCAAACACCACTATACTTATCTCGCATTAGGAGATTCTTATACCATCGGTGAATCTGTGCCACTTCATGAAAGTTTTCCTTATCAGGCAGTTCAGTTACTAAGGAAGGCGGGGTATCATTTTCAGGCTCCTGAGATCATTGCCAAAACGGGCTGGACCAGCGCTGAACTGGCAGCGCAACTCCTGCATACAAAACTCAACGAATCGTATGATTTTATCACCTTGCTCGTGGGAGTGAATAATCAATACCGGGGTTTATCGATCGATGAATTTAAAACGGATCTGGCATTCCTGGTGCTTAAAGCTATTCATCTCAGTGGAGAAAGAGCTGATCAGGTAATCCTTATCTCAATTCCCGATTGGGGGCTTACGCCTTATGCTTCCAAAAAAGATTTCAAAAAGATCGGCGAAGAAATAGATGCCTATAATGCAATCTGCGAATCGGTTGCAAAACAATTCCAAACGAAATTCATCAACATAACTGAGGATACCAGAAAAGCCCAGAACGACCTTACTTTACTGGCAGATGATCATTTACATTATTCGGGCAAAGAGCATTTGATCTGGGCAGAGAAAGTGGCAGCGATGATCAAAGCGAAAATGTAACCTTATTGATTCAAAGATACTTAGCCATTTCGGATTGATATTCTTTGGCAACAAGTGTAGCCTGTTCTGCAAAATCTTCTCCGCCTCCTGCAAAAATGATGGCACGACTGGCATTTACGAGTAAGCCACAGTCCTTATTCAGTCCGTATTTTGAGACATCCTGCAAACTTCCCCCTTGTGCTCCAACACCGGGCACCAGTAAGAAATGTTCGGGTATGATGGTGCGGATATGGCCAAGATCACTGGCTTTGGTGGCACCTACTACAAACATGAGATTGGATGGAGTGCCCCATGAACTCACTTTTTCCAGCACTTTCTCATACAAATGTTTTTCAGTGATGCCTGACTTGAAAGCGAGTTGCTGAAAATCGTTGCTTCCGGCATTGGAAGTGAGGCCAAGCACAATGGTCCATTTATTTTCATATTCAAGAAAGGGGCGAACACTGTCTTCACCCATATAAGGAGCAACGGTTACCGCATCAAAGGGTAATACTTCAAAAAAGGTTTTTGCGTATTGAGAAGAGGTATTGCCAATATCGCCACGTTTGGCATCAGCGATAGTGAAATGTGTTTTGGGTATATAGTGAACCGTTTTTTCCATTGCCTCCCACCCTTTCAATCCCTGCGATTCATAAAAAGCGGTATTGATCTTATAGCTTATACAATGGTCTTTGGTAGCGTCAATGATGGCTTTATTGAATTCAAAAACCGCATCGGAATGCGATTGAAGATGTTTGGGGATTTTGGTAATGTCGGTATCCAGTCCTACACAGAGATAGCTTTTCTTAAGCCTGACCTGTTCAATAAGTTGGGGGCGGTTCATGGGGCGAAGATAAGGAAGTTTGGAGTCTGGAGTTTGGAGTCTGGAGTTTGGAGTTTGGAGTCTGGGGTTTGGGGTTTGGAGTTTGGAGTTTGGAGTCTGGAGTCTGGAGTCTGGAGTTTGGAGTTTGGAGTTTGGAGTTTGGAGTTTGGAGTTTGGAGT
>CANGOX010000006.1 GCA_947455605.1 Chitinophagaceae bacterium | reverse complement strand
GGTATGTGTTTTTTTTTTTTTTTAACCACCTAGTGCGGCCCCACGTCTCACGAACTTTTCATACTTAAACAATCTGTTTTTAAATTTTAAACATTGCTTACCTATGACCACGATCAAAGGCCCCGGCATCTTCCTCGCACAATTCATGGGCGATGCTGCACCATATAATACACTGGAATCTATTTGTAAATGGGCTGCATCCTTAGGATTTACGGGTGTGCAGATCCCAACCTGGGACAGCCGCTGCATAGATCTGCAGAAAGCAGCAGAAAGCAAGACCTATGCCGATGAGATCAAAGGCATTGTAAATGCTGCGGGTATGCAGATCACAGAATTATCTACGCATTTGCAGGGACAGCTGGTTGCTGTGAACCCAGCTTACGACGCTTTATTCGATGGATTTGCACCGGATAATGTTCGCAATAACCCCAAAGCCAGAACAGAGTGGGCTGTGCAGCAATTAAAGTATGCCGCCAAAGCTTCACAAAATTTAGGATTGGATGCACATGCCACTTTCAGTGGTGCTTTATTATGGCATACGGTTTATCCCTGGCCCCAACGTCCTGCGGGTTTGGTTGAAACCGGTTTTACCGAACTGGCCAAACGCTGGATGCCGATACTGAATGCATTTGATGAGGCGGGTGTGGATGTATGTTATGAAATTCACCCCGGCGAAGACCTGCATGATGGTATTACCTATGAGATGTTTCTCGAAAAAGTGAACAACCACAAAAGAGCCTGTCTGTTATATGATCCCTCACATTTTGTTTTACAGTGTCTGGATTATCTGAGTTATATCGACAATTATCATGAACGCATCAAAATGTTCCATGTTAAGGATGCAGAATTTAATCCAACCGGTAAACAAGGTGTGTACGGTGGTTACCAGAACTGGGTAGACAGGGCCGGACGTTTCCGTTCATTGGGTGATGGTCAGGTAGATTTCAAATCCATCTTCAGTAAACTGGCGGCTTATAACTATCAAGGCTGGGCTGTGATGGAATGGGAATGTGCCATTAAAGATTCAGCAATCGGTGCAGCAGAAGGTGCGCCGTTCATTAAAGAGCATATCATTAAAGTAACCGAAAAAGCTTTTGATGATTTTGCCGGAACCGGATCAGATGAAAATTTTAATCGCAGGATTTTAGGAATTGATTAATAACTTCACGCTGTGCTGGTCCATAGTCGATTGTCCATGGACCATGGTCTATCGACTATGGACTTTAACCGATAACTATTTAGTAACTATAAAAACCAATTGCATTGAAAAAGTACTTCGTAGCCCTTACCGTATTAGCCTTTATGGCAGCATGTGGCGGTAATGCAGAGAAAAAAGATGAGAAAGCAGCAGCACCTGCGGCAGAAGCCAACTCGCTCAGTTCTAATCCCGATTACCAGAAAGGTCTTGAGCTGATCGCAAAATCAGATTGTCTTACCTGTCATAAAGTAAGTGAGAAATTAACCGGCCCTGCCTATAAAGATGTAGCCGCTAAATATGAGAACACCGAAGCAAATGTGGCCATGCTGGCCGGTAAAGTGATCAAAGGAGGTTCGGGTGTTTGGGGTGCTATCCCAATGACGCCGCATCCGCTGGTAAGTGAGGCCGATGCCAAACAAATGGTGAAATATGTTCTCTTACTCAGGAAATAAATAAAACAAACCCATGCAATCATTCTCTGCGATCACCGTTCTGGCGCTTTCTTTACTGGTGGCATCACCGGCTAAACATACCGCTATAAAAACACCCCCTGTACAAAAAGAAAAAGGCTGGACCGCTCTCTTTGACGGAAAAACACTGAAAGGCTGGCACTCTTACGGTATGAAAACTGCAAGCCCTGCCTGGTTTGTTCAAGACGGTATAATTTCTTACGATAAAGAAAAAAGAGATAAGTCGCTGAAGATTTCTCAGGACCTGGTTACCGATAAAGAGTATGAGAATTTTCATTTCAAGTACGACTGGAAGATCTCAGTTAAAGGAAACAGCGGACTGATCTTCTGGGTACAGGAAGATTCTGCGAATTACAAACAGACCTATCATACCGGCCCGGAAATGCAGGTGCTGGATAATGACGGACATTCAGACGGTAAGATCATTAAACACCGCGCAGGTAATTTATACGACCTCATCGCAGGTAAAGAAGGCGTTACCAAACCCGTGGGCGAATGGAACACCGCTGAGATCATTGCCAATAAAGGCAACCTTGAATTTATTGTAAACGGAGTAAGTGTATTAACAACCACTTATGGTGATGATAACTGGAAACAGATGATCGCCGGCAGTAAGTTCAAACAATGGCCCGCATTCGGAACCATCTTCAAAGGCCATTTTGCCTTACAGGATCATGGAAATGAAGTGTGGTTTAAAAATATCATGATCAAAAAATTATAAGGTTTACACATAGATAAATGCCATCTCATATAAATGGGGTGGCATTTTTTGTTATACCATTCTCACTATTTTGGAATTTTGAAATTGGGAAATTTCTTTCGGGTGCCGTCATTTCGAACGAAGCGGAGCGGAGAGAGAAATCTGATAATCAGTTTCCAAAACATATGATGTTTTTGTCGTTGTTGGTCTTATTACCAATAACACTTTGTGTTCTTCAATTCCAAAATTTCCCGATTTCCCAATTTCCCAATTTGTAATTTCGCTTATGATTCAATTCGACGATATCTACTTCATGCAGCAGGCCCTGAAAGAAGCTGTTGCGGCTTATGAAGCTGATGAGGTACCGGTGGGCGCGGTGGTGGTGATCAATAACAAGATCATCTCCCGCGGGCATAACCAGGTGGAGCTGTTAACAGATGCCACGGCGCATGCAGAGATCCTTGCTTTAACCTCAGCCTTTAATTATCTGGGTGCTAAATATTTACCCGAAGCCACTTTGTATGTTACGTTAGAACCCTGCCTTATGTGCTGTGGAGCCTTATACTGGAGCAAGATCGGCAGGATCGTGTATGGAGCTTCGGATAAGAAGAACGGTTTTAAACATATCACCAAAGAGAACTGGCCCTTCCATCCCAAAACCGAACTGGTTAAAGGGGTGATGGAAGATGAATGCGCCCAGCTGATGCGGTCTTTCTTTAAATCAAAGCGTTAGTTTATTTCGCTAAGAGAAAAACGGAGAAAAGAAGAAAAAGAGGGAGTTCCTGAATTTCGAAGACTCTCTTTTTCTTCGTTTTTCTCTTAGCGAACCCTTTTCTTACATAATTCACACATCCTTTTCGAATTAAGAAACAAATCAGTTGCTGCTGAGTAATATCCACCGAACAGCAGTAAATTTGTTCTCCATCAAGTAAACATTTCATCTTTTAAAACATACACTATGTTATTTACACTTGCCCCTTTACCTTACGCACACGAAGCACTGGAACCACATATCGACACACTGACCATGCAGATCCACCATGGCAAACACCACCAGGCCTATGTAGATAACCTGAACAAAGCCGTTGCCGGAACACCCAATGAAGGAAAATCATTGGCAGAACTGGTAGCCGTTGCAGGTACCATCAGCCCGGCTGTTCGTAACAATGGCGGTGGTCACTGGAACCATACTTTCTTCTGGGAAAGCTTAGCCCCTAATGCAGGTGGCGCCCCAACAGGTGCTTTGGCCGATGCAATCACAGCAGCGTTTGGTTCATTTGATGCTTTTAAAGAAAAATTTGCAGCAGCCGGCATGACACGCTTCGGAAGTGGCTGGGCATGGTTGCTGGTAAAAGATGGTAAGCTGGAAGTTTCTTCCACCCCTAACCAGGATAATCCTTTGATGGATGTTGCCGAAGTAAAAGGCACACCTGTTCTGGGTGCCGATGTTTGGGAACATGCTTACTACCTTAAATACCAGAACCGCCGCGCAGATTATTTAGCCGCTTTCTGGAACGTGGTAAACTGGAATAAAGTAGCGGAACGTTTTAACACAGCAAAATAAACGCATTGCGTAAATAAGTATTATTTTAGGCTCCGCTAACACAGCGGGGCCTTTTTTATTAAACTACGCTTATGAAAAAAATAATGGTGCTTTTGGGTGCAGTGCTTGTATTAAGTGCCTGCAGCGATAAGAAAATGGTGGTAATGAGTAAGGGTCCTGCCGAAGTAAACACCGATGCCAAAACCATTAAAGCCATTGACGGTTCGGGCCATGAAGAAAAAGAAGTAACACTTGGTGGAGGTAAGATCGTTTTCAAACTCAATACGCCTGCTGGTGAAGCAACTGTTGAGATCCTCGATAACGGGCTGTATGTAGTAAACGTAAAGAACGATACCATCATCGGCAGCTACCAGAAATACAGTGATCCTAAACTCGCTCCCAATATGGTTACCCAGGATGCGCTGAAAAAACAGATCGACTCTCTGCAATTATTATCAGAAGGAAAAAATGTTAGTCCGGCCAACCGCAACTTTTATATCCTACCCAACCAAGCCGTTAAGATCTCCGATAACACCAAAGCCATGATCGTTGGCCCTTACCACCGCATACGCTCCGCAGAAAAAGTAGACGGAAAAGATCCGGAGGTGTACAGGTTTTACAGCATTAAAGAGATCAGGGAAAACATTGCAAAAATGGTGGCTTTGACAGTGCCGGAGAAAAGGTAGAATGATTTTGGAATTTTGGAATTGGGAAATTTTGGAATTTGAAAGGCAGTATTTTGTTTCAATTCTGAAAACTGATTTTTTAATAAGTAATACTCTTAGATTTCAAAATTTCAAATTAACAAATTCCAAAATTCACTCACGGAACCGGATCATACCCATGTCCCCCACCCGGTCTGCACCTGCTAATGCGTTTTACCGAAAGCCATCCTCCTTTGATCAATCCATGTTTTTGTAATGCCTGTACGGCATACTGTGAACAGGTAGGTGTGAAGCGGCATTTGGGGCCGATAGCGGGAGAGATCACGTATTGGTAGATCCTGATCAACAGAATAAACGGATAGCTGATGATGATGGCTATCCAGGTAAACACAGAACGTTTTTGTATGGGATCAGGATTTGGCAATGGCGGCGATTAATTTTTGTAACACCAATGGCATCATTTCATTCAGTGTAGCAAATTCAGGTTTCTCTTTTCCTACGTATAAAATAAAGACCGCTGCTTTTTTTTGCTGTGCATGCAATGCATCGTGCAATGCTGTTTTATTCAAACGATAAGCTTCACGCAATAAACGTTTGATGCGGTTTCTGTCTACTGCCTTCGAAAAATTTCTGGCACTTACGCCTACACCCGCCTGAACGGTTTCTGTGGTTTCTGCAGGTAACACCCCATAAAAAACTTTCAACGGAAAAGCGGAAACAGATTTCCCTTTCGTAAACAACTGGTCGAGCAGTTTACGGCTTTTGAGTTTTTCTTTTTTATTGTATGAGTAGGTTGCCGGCATGTTGAGACTGCTAAACTAAAAAAGCCTCATCAAAAAGATGAGGCTATATTTTTGTCTGTATGCCCCCTTACGGGGGATGGAGATTATTTTATTTTAATCCTTTTTCGCTTGAAACTGTCAGTTTCTTGCGTCCTTTCGCTCTGCGGCTTGCCAATACTTTGCGGCCGTTAGCAGATTCCATACGTTTACGAAAACCATGTACGGTTTTACGGCGACGTTTGTGTGGTTGGAATGTCCGTTTCATGTTCTGTTTTTTTACTAACCGGTAATATTGTTTCGTTTCATGCCTGCAGTCACCATACTGCTGCTTGTGAAAGGACGGCAAAAGTAGGGAAATCAACCGATAGTTTGGGCCTTAAAAAGGGCTTTTTTTGATGATCGGGTCTATTTTAACCCCTTTTAACCCTATTTAACCCCCAGATCCAAATGTTTAGACGTTATCGAACGGCCAAAAAACACCCCGGCATGGTTATCAAAATCCAGGGTTGAATCCGTTGTGTAGAAACTGAGCTGGCTGTTCTTACTGCATTTATCCGCCAGTTTTGGGTGTTTGGCCAGATATTCAACCAGGCTTTTTGCCACGATCTCCCCTTGTGAAACAATAGATACGCCGGTTGGAACAAACTGGCTGATCTTATCCATCAATAATGGATAATGGGTACAGGCCAGTAAAAGGGTGTCGATGCCGGTATGAGCGCTTAACAGATGATCCAGATGCTGTTTCACATAATAATCGGCACCGGGCTTATTGTATTCGTTATTCTCGATCAGGGGCACCCACATTGGGCAGGCTTCCTGGTACACGTTTACCTGCGGGAAGAATTTAGCGATCTCTATCGGGTAACTATCGCTTTGCACGGTTCCGGCGGTTCCCAGTACACCTACTACCCCTGTTTTGGAATATTGGCCAATGATCTCCGTGGTTGGCCTGATCACACCCAATACCCTTTTATCGGGGTCAATGCCCGGCAGGTCTTTTTGCTGGATGGTTCTGAGGGCTTTGGCTGATGCGGTATTGCAGGCCAGTATCACCAATTCACATCCCTGCGAAAAAAACCATTGTACGCATTCGAGTGTGTATTGGTATACGGTATCGAATGAGCGGGGACCATACGGTGCACGGGCATTATCGCCCATATACAGGTAATCGTAATGTGGTAGTTCTTTTACGATCTCTTTCAAGATCGTAAGCCCGCCATATCCGCTGTCGAAAACACCAATGGGTTTTGTTGCCTGCATAGAACAAAAATAAGAACCCCATCGCAAGGACGGGGTTCTAAATATGATCGAAATGAATTTTTGATCGACATTATTTCTTTGCAGCGCCAGCCGGAGCAGCACCAGCACCTGAAGCAGCTTTCCATGCATCTTCGATCTCTTTGGTCAAAGGCAGTTTCAGCTTCATGGCTACACGGATAGATAAGTTATCCAGTAAGGGTGGCTGTGCGTAAGGAGATAAAGCCTGTGCATTCAACACATACGTGTATTTCTGCTCAGCAATAACGTTTTTCAAAGCTTCAAACATTCTTTGTTTGTAAGGATTGAGCAATTGTTCTGTTTTTCCTTCCACCATTTGTTGTGCGTAGGTCTGCCAGTTGATCAGGTTATATTTCAACTGGTTCAATTCTCTTACTGCCAGTTCTCTTGCTTTCACAGGCATGGTAGCAGAATCTTTTTTGAAGATACTGTCGCGGCGGGTAAAATCGCCAACCCTGTATTCATACTCAACCCGCAGTGAATCGTTCTGGAAACTGTTCAACAGGGTATCAATTTTCTGAATACCAGGAAACAGAGACAATGTCAATTGCTCATCAAAGTATCCTATTTTCTGAGATTGTGCCTTAGTAGTGTTTGTGAAAAGGAAGCATGCTGCAAAAGCTACACACACAAGTAATAATTTCTTCATCGTTGTGAATTTATAATTGGTTTGGTTTAGACTAATTTTTAATACCCAATTCCTTCAAAACCTCGTCGCTTTTATCCAGTTTGGGGTCGGCAAATATAATGGTAATTCCTTCACTTTTATCCAGTACAAAATCATAAGATCGGGCAATCGCTATTTTTTGGATGGCGTTGAACACTTTGTCCTGTATAGGTTTAACTTGTCTTTGTCTTTCTTTAAAGAGATCACCTTCATAGCCAAAACGCCTTTTTTGGAGGTCGCGGATCTCTTTTTCCTTCATAAAGAGTTCGTCTTCCCTTTTCTTCTTCAGTTCATCGGTAAGCATAAACTGCTCGGCTTCGTAGTTCTTGTACATCTTATCCAGTCCGGCCTGCTTATCGTCTATATCCTTCTGCCACTGCTCACCCAGCAAAGCCAGTTTTTTATCGGCTTCCTTGTATTCAGGTATCTTGTTCAGGATGTACTTGGTGTCAATTACGGCATAACGGGCCTGTGCATGGGTTACCAATGTAGCTGTGAAGAACAAAACAGAAAGGAGTAAAATCTTTTTCATACGACTGTTTTAGGTTTTTGATGGGTTTATTCTGGCTCAAAACCAAGCATAAAGGTAAACCTTGCTGCATCTTTGAGCGAGCTATTCGGTGTAAACCTATCCAATCCTATGCCATAATCAAATCCGAGCAAACCAAACATAGGCAGGAAGAAGCGCATACCCAACCCTACCGAACGTCTTAATTTGAAAGGATTATAATCTTTGAACTGGTACCAGCCATTGGCCGCTTCAAAGAAACCGAGCGCATAAATGGTGCTGCTTGGGTTCAGACTGAGCGGATAACGCATTTCCAGTGAATATTTATTAAAGATGGTAAAGTACTGGCTGGCCGTTTGCTTATCAGGGTTGATCTTGGGATCTGAGTTATCATACACCGGATATCCTCTGTGGGCAATGATATCATAACCCAATAAGGCAAACTGGTTACTTAAACCGGCATCACCCACCTGGAAACGTTCAAATGGTGAGATTTTCAGGTCTTGGCTGAATCTTCCGAGGAAACCGAATTTAGCAGCCGCTTTCAACACAAACTGCTTGTTTCTGTCTTCTCCGGTTGGCTTGCCCAATGGCACATACCATTCGCCGTTAAATCTCCATTTATGGTATTCAATGAAATTATATGGATTGGCCGAAGTTGCAATGCCTTTATCAAAGGCAGAATACGGCGGAGTGATCTGTAAACTTAACAGGAAGGTGGAACCCGAACGTGGAAACAATGGTGCATCTACTGATGAACGCTGTAAAGCCACCCTGAAGTTGATATTGTTTACCACACCATTCTCAAAACCCGGAAGATTGGTTGGATCGATCAGGTAATTACTCAGTTTGTAACGGGTGTAGTTAAGACCCATTGATAAAGAGAAATAGTCATCCGGCCATTTCAACTGCCTGGCCAAACTTACGGTTGCACCGGTAGTAGAGATATATCTTGAATCAGCCACACTCGGATCGTAGAGACCGGTGAGCGGATCATAGGTTTGTCCGTATTTGGTATTGTAAATACTTACCGTTAATGCATTTCTTTTCTTACCTCCCAGCCATGGCTCGGTGAAAGAGAAGTTATACGAACGGAAGGCTTTACCGTTACTCTGTACACGCAGGCTCAATTTCTGTCCATCTCCCATCGGCAATGGATCCCATGCTGCTTTATGGAAGATATTACGGATAGAGAAGTTATTGAAGGATACACCCAATGTTCCTGTTAAACCAATGGCACCACCCCAACCGGCACTCAATTCAAGCTGATCGCTTGATTTTTCTTCCACGCTGTAGTTGATATCCACGGTACCATCATCCGGATTTGGAACCGGGTTTGGTGTGATCTTCTCCTGGTTAAAATAGTTCAACTGGCCGATCTCACGAACAGAACGGATCAGATCGGTACGGCTGAATTTTTCACCGGGGATGGTTCTCAATTCCCTTCTGATCACATATTCCTTGGTTCGGTCGTTACCGGTGATGCGCACGTTCTTAATGGTTGCCTGCGGACCTTCCACGATACGGATCTCAAAATCGATGGTGTCGTTATACACCGCTGTTTCTACAGGATCTGTTCTGAAGAACAGGTAACCATCATCCTGGTACAATCCGCTTACATCACCACCATCCGGTGAAGATGATTTGCCTAATTTCTTATTTAAAGTACCGAGGTTATAAATATCGCCTTTGCGGATACCGAGGATCGCTGTTAATACAGAATCTGAATATTTGGTATTTCCTCTCCAGCTGATGTTTCCAAAATAATAACGGTGGCCTTCATTGATCTTCATGTCAATATTCAAACCGCCGGCGGTATGATAGATCGTATCTTTTTCGATCATCGCATCACGGAAACCGAGTGTGTTATAATAGTCGAGGATATTGTCCTTATCGTCTAAGTATTTCTTCTCATCAAATTTTGCCCCGGTTAATTTCAAACGGATATAAGGATCGAGTACTTTTTTGGTCTTGCTGTAATTCAGGAAACCTGTTTCCCGCATATACTTCTGGAAATTGTAGGTCTTATGCGGAACCAGCATGCCTTTATCGAAAGTAGGATGGATGGTTAACCTGGATCTTTCTTTGGTGTCTTTCAGTTGCTTTTTCAACTTGGCATCATCCACAGTATTGCCGCCAAAATTGATATTGTTGATCTTTATTTTCGGCCCCTTATCGATCATGAAATCCAATGCCAGTGTATTTTTGAAAGTGGTATCTTTCTTTTCAATGATCTTCACTTTTGTATCGCGGAAGCCTTTTTCTGCATAGAATTTTTTAATGGCTTCTACTGCTGTGATCTTCATGTTCTCTGTGATCACACGATTGGGAATCAACCCTGTTTTACCCGAAAGGTCATCTGCTTCGCCTTTTCTGATCCCTTTAAAATAAAATTTGGATAAACGGGCCCTTTCGGTAACAGCAATTTCAACCTCAATATTTTTCCCGTCCAGTTTGGTAATATAGATCTCTACATTGGAGAAATAATTCTGTCCCCAGAGTTTGGTAATGGCTTTCGAAAAATTATCTCCACCCGGAATGGTCACTTCATCGCCCACATTGATATTTCCGATTGAGGTCACGAGGTTCTCATCGAAGGTTACGTTACCAACAACCTTAACGGCAGAAATTTTATATTTCTTAGGGGTCTTCTGGTTGAAGATATTCACCAGATCTGCCTCAATAGAGGTGATGGTGGTATCGGATTTTTCCTGCGATCGGGCCGAGAAACTCACGAGCGATATTACTAAAGCCAACACTAAAATTTTGTACACTTTCTGCATCCGGTTTCGGTTTGTGGTATTGCTGGCTGAGAGAAAATTTGTGGTTTTCGTTCAGCAATGGTTCGGGTTTTTAGGCGGGGCAAATTAACGGGAATAATGAAAAGTCTTTGTTAAATCAACTATTTCATTACATACAAGGGATTATCTGCGCTATGCCAATTGGGTTTCCTCCTGTATTTGTTGACCTGTTTTGCCAAATCTCCTCTCTCTTCCCTGGAAGTCAAGAATGGCTTCATACAGGTTGTGTTTCCGGAAATCGGGCCAACGGGTATTGGTAAAATATAATTCGGCATAGGCCAGTTGATATAAAAGAAAATTACTGATCCTGTATTCTCCACTGGTCCTGATCATCAGTTCCGGATCGGGAAATTGACTGGTGGAGAGGTATTGCTGTAAAGTATCCTGGTTAATGGTTTCCGGGTCGATCTTTCCGGCCTTTACATCCAACCCGATATTTTTTACGGCATTCACCAGTTCCCAACGGCTGCTGTAACTCAATGCCATTATGAGGTTCAGGCCCGTATTGGGTGCCGTCATCTCCAATGCCTCATTCAATTCGTTATGCGCAAATGCTGGCAGCATATTCAGATCGCCGATCACATGCAGGCGGATATTGTTCTTGTTCAGCGTTGGTACTTCCTTACGGATCGTATCTACCAACAGGGTCATCAAACCTTCTACTTCCTGCTGCGGCCTGTCCCAGTTTTCGGTACTGAATGCATACAGGGTGAGGTATTTGATCCCGAGTTCTGCACTGCCTTCCACAATATCACGCACACTCTCTACACCATGAAAATGGCCGTACAAACGATCCTGGCCTTTTTCCTGGGCCCATCGTCCGTTTCCGTCCATAATGATGGCGATATGGTGCGGCAAGCGCTCTTTATCAATCTGGTCTAACAGGCTATCCTGCATGATACTCCCCTCATTTAGGCTGCAAATGTAACAAAATCAAGGCATGACGGGATAAAATATGCTGAAAACCAATCCGCAAAGGCAAAAAGAATTACCTGCGGGAAGAAGGGGTAGGGCAACGATAAGATTGCAGGTTAAAAGACACCCCAACTTTAATGGTGGCAAATGCATCTTTCTGGAGGCTGTTTCCCCTTTGTTTGCCCTTTACACCAATGGAGGTGCCGGTTTCATAACTTCTGTCCTGCAGCAGAAAAGCAGGCGAAGGAGAGCCATCCGGTAGGGGCGGGAAGGCATCGGGAGCATAATTACCGCTTACATCATCGAGGTAATCGGTGGTGGTAAAACGGTAGCTGAGTTCTCCAAAAATATTGGTTCTTTCATTCAGCGCATATTTAACGCCAAATGTGAAGGGAATGCTGATGGCTATTGGGCTGTAGGGTTGCAGGTTGGGGTATAATGAGCTGCCCTGACCTTCGGTACCCAGTGGACGCAGATAGTATTTTTCGCCGCCCAGATAAGCATAGGGATCAAATGAAATAACACCCACCCCTAATCCGATATAGGGGGTAAAATTATATCCTTCAAAACCGGGATGGAATTCAAAGAAATTGAAGTCGGCAGCCAGTGCCAGTTCCCAGATATTGCTGTTGAAGCTGAGATTTCGGGTGTTTTGTACGGGATTGCTGCTGTAAACATCCGAATAACCCACCATGGCATAATCGCCGGATAGTCGAACACCGATATAGTTGGAGATCTGTTTTCTAAAGAAGATTCCGGCGGCGGTTTTAGGCCGGTTAATGGCAGAATTAGGGTTCAGATCACCAAAATAATGTGCCAAACCCATAGAAATACCCACTTCACCCTGGTGTACATAGGCTTCCATAACCTGGGCATTTGCCTTTTGCAGGCCAATAAACAATAAGAATATGCTGATGGTTCTTCTAAGCATGGTCAGTTGCATCGGATATGAATTCTAAAATAACGCCAAATTTCAATACCATAAAAGTTAATTTCTTTTATCTAGACCCCAGGTAAGCTTGGTTCGCAGCGTGGACAGAAAACTATTTTCGTTCAAACGAATCAGGCTCACCCCAAATTTTTCGCGGCGAACGGCCAATTGGATGCTTTTATTCACAATTTCCTTGCGGGCATCCATGGCGCAGATGAACAGATCGGCCCTGCTTTCCACTTCAAAAGAGATCACGTTGTTATCGGGTATTACGATGGAACGTACATTCAGGTTGTGCGGCGCCACTGGGGTGATCACAAAACTGGAGGATTCAGGAAAAACAATGGGGCCGTTACAGCTCATGTTATAACCTGTTGATCCTGTGGGTGTTGACACGATCAGTCCATCGGCCCAATAGGTATTCAGGAACTCACCATTCAGATAGGTATGGATCTTTACCATGGGTGAGGTATCCCTTTTATGGATCGCAAATTCGTTAAGCGCAAAAGGGGCATCACCAAACAGGGGCTCGTTAGAATCGAGATGAATCAGTGTTCTTTTATCAATTACATAGGTGTGATTGATCAACGAATCCACGGCACTGCTCAGTTCGTCTTTACTGATACTGGCCAGAAAACCCAGCCGGCCAAAATTGATCCCGATGATGGGGATCTGTTTGTCTTTTACCAGGGTGATAGTATCCAGCAAGGTTCCGTCTCCACCGATACTGATCAGAAAATCGAATTGTTCATCCAGATCGTCTGAGCTTTTGAATGGGATCACTCTTTCATACAAATGCTTTGGGAGGGTAAACTGTTCGAGCAGTTTATGAAAAATATAGATAGAAGTTTCGTATCGGCTAAGCTCTTCGAGTAATACGAGTAAAGGGTTCTCCTGCTCAAAATCCAATCCGCGACTGTATATAGCTACTTTCATTTTCGAATTTGAAAATTTGAAAATTTGAAAACCTGTCTGCCGATAGGCAGGTTTGAAAATGTTATTGGCACATTTTCAAATTGCCGGATTTTCAAATTGATTTAAAAGTCATTTCTCGTCTGTAAATATAAGCCATCCTTGCCCAGTTGGTTAAAGCTGTATTCAATTTTAAATACAAAATCATAGATAGAGATGATATCCATGCCAAATCCCCAGGTGCGGAGAAGGGTATTATTGAGGGTATTGGTACTATTGGGGTTGCGGGTATAGGCATACCCCAGATCGCCATACGCTTTCAGGAAAATGCGGAAGGGGATCTTATCGTGTGTTTTACTTGGAAAGGGATTATGCAAAATGAACGACAGGATCTCTTTATGTACGGTTGATTTAAGCGAAGCCCCCACCATTCCATCTACCACATTGTATTCAAGTCCGCGCATCTGAAAATTGCCATAGCCGAATAAACGCTGGTTCAGGAAATAATTGTTGAAAGGCAGTTTACCCATGGCCAGACCTTCGAGATGCAAAAAGGAAGTTTTACTGAAAGGAACCGCATATACTGCTCTTGCACTGGCCTGCCAGAGATTGGAAATGTTATCGAGTCCGCGTTTATACAGGTTGCCTTCAAATAAAAAACCTTTGGAAGGGTAAGAGATATAATCAACATTATAATATTTGTACTGATAGCCGAAGTCGATGAATTTAACCTGGCTTCTTTGATCAGGATAATACAAAGGATTTATTTTTAACACAGTATCCGCTACCTGTTCATTATTATAAGATACCCGGAAGTAATGTCTTTGTTTTACATCGGGGCGATAGGAATATGTGAAATCTATCCGCAGGGCCTTTTTAACAACGGATTGCTCTTCTTTAAAGAATAATTGTTTGTTATCACCTGTGGCATAGTTCAGTTCTTTCTGTGTGGCATAGACCATTCCCACATTGAATCCGCTTTTTAATTTCTTATCAAAGAAGGGAAGATTGTATCGAAGTGTTACCTGTTGTGTGTAGCCATTGATGAGCCATACATCCACTTCATCATTACGGCCACTGGCATTGTTTTGTATGAACTTGATGCCGTAATTCACCCGGTCGAGACTTCGATTCTGCTCTACCCACCATTGGTTAAAATTTCTGTCAACCAGGCGGAAATACGGTAAAGGAAAAAGATACCAACGTTCTTTCATGTCAACATTGATATAGACCACATTCCCTTTTCGCAAAGACACATATACATTCACATCTACAAACAAAGCCGTATTGATAAGCTGCTGTTTGGCGATGATGAGTTGTTTTTCCAGATCGCCTTCCACCAGTTTTTCTCCTTTCTGAAAAGGGATCTCACGGAGTACGATGGGTGCTTTTGTTTTTTTATTGCCTGTTAAACTGATATCACCGATAATGACGGGCATGTTCCGGGAAGCAATGATATCTGACAAAGAAGGTTGAGAACTGTCTGCAGCAATGCGCCTATCCTGAGCCAACAATGAGGCAGATTGAACCAGGAAAAATAAGATAACAATAACACGCAAAACCCTCATAAATGAATTGATTCGATGAATACTAAACCCCCTTGGTTCCTTTCAACCGTGCCTTTGTGCCTTTGTGTGAAAAATCAAATTGCACACAAAGGCACAAAGGCACGGTTTTACTTACAAAGTATGCTTGGCTGTCTGTAAAAATAAGGCTTTGACTGCATGAGACGGTTTCCGGGAAAGGAATTCGTAAATAAAACCCGATCACATGTTCAGGTAAGAGATCAGGTGGTTATAGTTCTCTTTGAGTTCATTGGCATATTCTTCCTGGCCAAAATAGAAGCGAACCTGGTATTCGTAACGCTGGAAAGTAGCAATGATATCGGAGATCTCGATCTTATTTACTTTGAGGGTAATGATGAGTTGTCCGGTATCGCCTTCAGTATGTGTATTCAATTGTGTAATGTAGGCATCATTGGTTTCTACCAAACGGCTGATCTCTCCAAAAGAGAAATTACGTTTATCTGATTCCAATACAATGATCCCGCCCTTGTCTTCATTACCCACAAAGCCGGATAAGGTGCGTAACATTTCTTTGGAAGGGATCACACCCATTAATTCGGCAGATTCATTTACCACGGGTAATAAGGAGAGATCATTCTCTGCAATGAGTTTGAGTGCAATTAAAAAATGCTCTTCACCTTTTACGGAAACTTTTTGGAGTTCAGATTCTGCTGAAGCGAGTAGGGCATGATCATCCAGATCAAACAGATCATCTTTACTGATCACACCGGCAAATTTTTCTTCGCTTAACACCGGCAGGTGCAATACATCATATTCATCCATCAGGCTGAGTGCCAGTGATGCCCTGTCAAATAAATTGACAGCCGGAAATCCTGTATTGATCATTTGTGAAGCCAGCATATCTCTTAATCTCCTCTATGAATACGTTCAAAAACCGGGCCCGGTTCAGGCGGGTTGTTTCAGCTTATGTAAAAAAGTGTCCAATATTTTGTTAAACTCTTCGGGCACTTCCATCATGGGTGCGTGTCCGCATTTATCTACAAAATGTAATTCACTATTTGGGATGAGGCGGTTGAATTCCTTGCCTACAAAAGGTGGTGTAATGGTATCATTATTGCCCCATATCAGGCAGGTAGGTTGTTTGATCTGGTTCAGTTCTTCCCCAAGATTATTGCGAATCGCACTTTTGGCCAGTGCAATGATCTTGATCACTTTGATGCGATTATTGGTGATCTCAAATACTTCATCTACCAGTTCTTTGGTAGCAGTTTCCGGATCGAAAAAAGTTAACTGTGTTTTCTTTTTGATGTATTCATAATCACCACGTTTCGGATAACTGTCTCCCATTCCGTTTTCAAACAAGCCACTGCTTCCGGTTAAGGTGAGTGATTTGATCCTTTCGGGGTGTTTTAAAATATGAACCAGCGCCACATGGCCTCCAAGAGAATTGCCTAAAAGATGAATATGATCATACCCTTTTGCCTCTACAAATTTGTGTACATATTTTTCAAGTCCGCCAACCGATGTATGAAAAATATCGAGGTCAAATAAGGGCAGTATCGGCACCACCACTTTGTATTGTGTTCTGAAATGTTCTACCAGGTCTTTAAAGTTGCTAAGTGCTCCAAACAGTCCATGTAATAACAGCAGAGTTTCACCTTCTCCTTCTTCTATAAACCTGAATTTATCCAGTTGTCTGATCTCGTAATTCATTAGTCAATTTCTTATGCAAGCAATATTGGGCTCGGTACAAATAAAAGGAAAATCAATCAAAAACAATTTACTGAAAACCATATTGGTCCACAGATCAATATGCTTCGTGCTAAAATACTGATTTTACGGCAAAAACAGGTGATTGCAGGGCTTGTATTGCTTAACTATTATTTAACCTGAGCCGGCAGTTTTTCAAAAAAATGAGAAAGCTCCTCAAACATGCCTTTGAACCAGGGTACAACCGCTCCAAACCATTCAATGGCTTTGGGACCCCAGGGTTTAATAAAAGTATAGGTATGTGAGGCAATAAATGTGTTGGGTTTTATCCATTGGATCTTTTCTGCATAAAAAAGGACCACACTGAAAAGGGTGGTATAAAGTGCGGCATATAAAATAACCCCGCTTATTTTATTGATCCAGCCCATTAATACCGCTTCCATCGCCGTTTGGATAAAAAGCGCTCCTAAACGAACCAATAATATCACCCCGATCATGATCAATAGAAAAGAAAGAAAGGGCAGCCAGGCAGCGGCAATATGGGTGCTATCCTGCAACCAACCGGCAACAAGGGTTGACAGTTTGAGTGCAGCCGCCAATCCGATAAAAATTCCCACAAAAGAGAATACCGCAACGATGAATCCGTTACGGAAGCCTTTGATAGCTGAGAGAATCATCAGAAAAATGAAAATGACATCGATGATCATGAAACCCCGGGGTTTGAATATTGGATATTGAATCCCACCATTGCGGGATTCAATATTCAATATTTATTTACTCAATAATTCCTTTACCGTAGCCGCTATTGTTTTCCCATCTGCCTTGCCGGCTAATTGTTTGGATGCCATGCCCATTACTTTGCCCATATCCTGCGGACCTGTGGCTCCCGTTTCGGATATAATGGCAGCGATGGCGGCTTTTAATTCTTCTTCACTCATTTGTTGGGGAAGAAATTTTTCGATCACGGCGATCTCTTCAGACTCTTTGGTAGCAAGGTCCGGACGGTTTTGCGTTTGGTAGATCTCCAGCGAATCTTTCCGTGATTTGACCAGTTTCTGTAAGATCTTCATCTCACCGTCGGCAGTAACTTCGCCATTGGCACCGGGTTCTGTTTTGGCTTTGATGATCTCTGCTTTTATGGCTCTTAATCCACGCAATAAAGCTTCGTCTTTTGCTTTCATGGCATCCTTCATTTGTGCCATCACTTCTGTTTCGAGACTCATATCAATGTTTTTATTTGTTTTCTTTTAATTGGGTTTCCCTGAATTTCTTATAAAAATCTTTGGCGAATGTTTTCATATCGTCTACCAATTCTTTTTGCTGTGTGGCCCTCAGGTAGGTATCGGCCATACCCATCATGGTCTGGTAATAAAAATCGGCCATCTCGTCTACCATCATGTCTTTTGTCCAGAGGTCAATGCGTAAAGCGGCTTTATCGGCCCCGTCCCAGAAAGCTACCATCATAGATTTGGCAGCCTGTTTCATATCTGCCGAGCTATCGCTGGCCAGCCAGTTGATCTGTTGGGGTACTTTGTTTTCATCTAATTCGATGTCTATGGTAATAGTTGATGTATGCATGTTTGATTTGATTGATAAGAAGCGCAAAAGTAAGACGAAACGTGAGATGATAAAACAATCATCCATTTTCGGCCGCACGGGCAATGATCTGCCATAATTGATCAGCAGATCTGTCCCAATTGAATGAAGCAGCCCTTTCTTCTCCTTTTCTTGCCATTTCTGACCTAACTGTTTCATCTCGGTAGAGGTTAAGCATGTGTTTGGCAAGATCATCAGGACTATTGGGATCGGCATACAATGCGGCATCAGCGCCTACTTCGGGCATACTGCTGTTATTAGAACTGATCACGGGCACCCCGGATTGCATGGCTTCAATTATGGGCAGGCCAAAACCCTCAAAAAAAGAGGGGTATACCACAGCATAGGCTGCTGCAGTTATCTTCATCAGTTGATCATCCGGTAAATAATCGAGCAATACCACATCATCGCGGTATTTATAGGATTTTAGTTTGGTCAATACATCATCATACTGCCAGGCCAACCTGCCGGCGATAAGCAGTTTCATATTACTGTGCTGCCATTTTTTAAATAAAGAAAAAGCTTTGAGCAGGTTCATGAGGTTTTTCCGGGGGTGGATGCCGCCGGTAAACAGAAAATATTCCCTGCCATCTGCATAGCCGGCTTTTACCTGTTCTTTCTCCTGCCAGTCGATGGGCTGAAAACCTTTTCTGGCTGCTCCGGGCACGACCGATATTTTTTCTGCCGGTAACGGGTATTGCTGAATGATATCCGCTTTCGAAAATTCGGAAACCGTAACCACTTCTTTTGCTTTATTCAAAAAACGTTTGGTAAACAGCCGATAAAACCAACGATGGTGCCAGGCAACAAATTGAGGATAATGTTTAAAAGCCAGATCGTGCACGATCAGGACCTGCGGTATTTTAGTACGAAGGCTGCAAAAACCAAAGGGTTGCAGCCATATATCGGGTTTGTATTTACGGAGAGCCAGTGGTGCTTTTAGGTTATACCAATAGTAAAAAGATAAAGCATGTCTTGCCGGAGGAGACACGATAATGGGTATAATATTTGTTGCAGTAATAAACGATTCGCTGTAAGGCCTGTCAAAAACGAAAATGAATTCATGTTCCGGGTGTTGCTGTACTATGCGGTTGAGTATTTCATTTGCATAATGGCCGTACCCTTCGAGATGGTCTTTTTGGAGAAAGATGGTATTTACTGCAATTCGCATAAGACAAAAGTGCAGCCATTTTTCCAATATTGTTAAAATCGGTTGCGAAATCCGAAACACTCTTGATTTTAGCTATCATTGTAACACTATGAAACTACTTGCTTTTTTGGTTAGTGTATTCGGAACTGTAGCCACGGTAACGGCTTCCGATTCACTCAGGATCGAACTCAATAGCAGACGTTTTGTAAAAGGCGACACAATCGAATTTATCTGTAAGGTTCCTGATTTTGAAAAACTGAAACTGCAGTCGGCCACACTCAATGTATGGATTGAAGATGTTGAAAAACATAACCGATGGAAATACCGTTATCCCCTGATCAATGGTGAAGTATCTGCTTCACTGGCTGTGAGTCGAAAAATAACAGACGGCCGTTATGCAGTAAATTTTCTGGTTCAAAGGGGCTTGTTTAAGATTTATGGGCAGGTATTGGATCATGGCAAAAAAGATGATTCCACCCTTACTTACATGATGATCACCAAAAACAAAAAGGGCACATTCCTCGACAATACACATGTGGCACCCAACGGAAACTTCCGTTTGAAGAGCACTTTGTTTGCTGATTCTGCTTTTTTTATTTTTTCTCCGGCAAAAAAAACAAAGAACAATTATCTGCTGATCAATATTGAGACACCGCTTGATTCAGCATTCATTCCTGTTTTATCGAAGACCCATTTTATTACTGTAGGCAACCCCAAAATGCTTACACAGAAAAAAACAGATACAAGCAGTTATGTTTTCAGTTCGGATGATGTGTTGAATCCAGATCTGCCCAATGTTACCGTTACTTCCAAATTCAAATCAAAGATCCAGCAGTTTGATGAAGAATATTCAATGGGATTGTTTCAAAACAATGATGCGATCATTTTTGACGGGATAAGCAACACGGAAATAGGCCGCTCGTCAACCATCATGGCTTTTTTACAAGGCAGGGTTGCGGGGTTAACCATTGAAAGAAATGCAGAAGGCATGGAAGTACCCAAATGGCGAAACGAGCTGGTGGAACTGTATCTAGATGAGTTCCGGTTGGAAAACAATGACCATACTTTTATCTCTCCCACTGAAGTAGCTATGATCAAAGTGTACCGGCCACCATCTTATTTATCGAATTTCAACAGCGGGGCCGGTGCCATTGCAATTTATACCAAGAGAGGTGTGTATGCTGCCAACAGCAGAACAAGACACAATTTTATTGTGAAGGGGTATACGAATGTTGACAGCAGTTGGGAGTGAGGCAATTTTGGAATTTTGAAATTGGGAAATTTTGAAATTGAAAAACGTGGCCGCAGATTCGCAGATTGAATTTTAATATTAATCTGCGAAGCTGCGGCTAAATTATTTCTTCTGTTTCTCTGCCCAGGTATCCATTTTCTTTTCGAGTACATCGAGTGGTAATGCACCGTCTTTTAAAACTGCATCGTGAAAAGCAGAGATAGAGAAATCTTTGCCCAGTTGTTGTTCATATTTGGTTCTCAGTTCGCGGATCTTTAGTGCACCCATTTTGTAACCCAGAGCCTGTGCGGGTATGACCATGTATCTTTCTATTTCTGCAATGGCGCCTTCTTCGCTGAGCTGTTCGTTATCTGTCATGTATTGAATGGCTTCTTCGCGGGTCATCCCTTTTGCATGCATGCCAACATCAACTACCAAACGGATAGCACGGTGTATCTCATCACCAAGGGCACCCATATATTGATAAGGGTCGGTAAACAATCCCAGTTCTTTTCCTAAACTTTCACAATACAATGCCCATCCTTCCACATAGGCATTGTTGCCACCATAACGGCGGAACCGCGGAAGTTTCTCATTCTCCTGTTGCAGGCTAATCTGGTAATGGTGTCCAGGGATGGCTTCGTGCAGGAAGAGGCTTTCCATGCCGCTGGTAATATTAAAAGTTGTTGCATCTACGATCGGAATATAAAAAATACCGGGTCTGGTACCATCTGCACTTCCCCCATTGTATTCAGCACTGGCGCTGGCTGCCCGGAAAGCTTCCGTTTGCCGGATCTCGAAGGGTGTTTTGGGTGTATGGCCAAAAAGCTTCTGCAGATTCGGTTCCATTGTTTTGTGGATATTCTCAAAGGCATCCAGTACTTGCTTCGGCGTTTTGTAAGGCGTAAATTTTTTGTCGGTTTTGAGATAGGTAAAAAAGGCTTTCAGATCGCCGGTAAAGCCGGTCTCTGTTTTGATCCGTTCCATTTCTGAACGGATCCTTTTTACTTCAGATAAACCGGTATTATAAATTTCATCCGGCGTTTTATTAGTGGTGGTTTGCTGGCGGATGAGATAGCTGTAATATTTATCGCCACCGGGGATCCCGCTGATACCGGTTGTGGTTCTGGATTTTGGCAGGTATTCATTCTGTAGAAAATCACCCACTTTTTTAAATGAAGGTGTTATCAGTTCATTGATGGCTTTGGTGTACGCATCCGTTAACCTTTTTTTATCTGCTTCAGAGAAAGTGGAAGGCATGAGACTGATCGGACCATAAAACAGATTTTGTTTGGCATCTGCGGTTGCCATGGATTGCATTTGCGGAATCATTTTTACTACTGCAGCCCGCGGTAACACATTACTATCGGCCATTCCTTTTTTGAAGTAAACGATCGCACTGTCGAAATAAGCAGGAAATACCGCTACCCGCTTGAGCCAGTTATCATAATCGGCAACAGTTTTAAAAGGCTGTACCACACTGCCACTGCCTAACTGTCCAAATAAAAGATGAGCACTGGCAAACTGGTTAAGCGGAAATTCATTATCATGAAAGCTTAGCCCTTCTATGTTTATCTGCATTTCGCGTTTGAAATCGTCGTAGCTCAGTTTATCGTTATCATTCAATGCCTCCCGCTCAAACTTTGAGATATACACCAGGTAACGGTTAAAGAATTCTTTTTCCTTTTTCCGGAAACTCTCTGTAAAGTCTATATACAGTTGGTCATTATACCGGTTATCGCCAATCTGTGTGGCTTCCAGAGGAAACAGCTGCAGGCGTTCTTCATAATATTTATCCAGTAAGGCTGATAGTTCTGTATTATCCTGGAAATTCTGGTTGCTGTTGCTTAGTTTACAGGAAGCAAGCAGGGTAATCATGGACAGAAGAAAGATAATTTTTTTCATCAGGCGGGGTTAAGTAACTAAAGTTAGGGAATCGGGGTGTGAATGGGCAATGATGAATGGTGAATATAATTGCTCAATGGGTGGTCTTTATCTTTGCAGGCGAATGTTTTCTGACAGTTGACAATTAGCTACTGGTAACTATAAAACCCCTTGCCTGTTTTTCTTCCCAACTCTCCTGATTCCACTTTCTGCTTTTGTATGGAGGAGGGTTTCAGTCTTTCGGGTTTACCAAGAGCTTCCCAAACGATATTACTTACGCCATAGTTGATATCCATGCCAATCAGGTCCATCAGTTTGAAAGGACCCATTTTAAAACCCGAGGATTCCATTACAGTATCAATGGTTTCTACAGTAGCAAGGCCGGCTTCGAGCAATTTCATCGCTTCGAGGTAATAGTGGCGGGCTACGCGATTCACAATAAAGCCCGGAGCATCTTTACAAACTACCGGAACCTTACCCATGGTTTTTGCTACCTGAACAATGCTTTGAACAATGCTCTCATCGGTTTGATCTGCTTTCACCACTTCTACCAGTTTCATAACCGGAGCGGGATTGAAGAAATGCATTCCTACAACCCTTGAAGGATTTTGAATACCCGTGGCGATCTCAGTAATAGATATTGAAGAAGTATTGGTTGCAAAAATGGAATTTGCTGCGTTGATGGATGCCAGTTGATTGAACAGGCCGGTTTTGGCTTCTTTTTTTTCAATGATCGCTTCAATAAACAGATCGGCTATACAATCATTCACATTTGAAGTAAAGCGAATCCCTTCCAAAGCCGCTTTGTGTTGTGATGCTGATATCTTTTCCTTTCCCACCAGCCAATCAAGGTTTTTGGTAATGAGTGTAAGGCTTTTATCCAGCATATCTGCCTTCACATCAAACTGAATGGTAGCAAACCCGGCCATAGCAGCCACCTGCGCAATACCCCTTCCCATGGTTCCCGCCCCGCAAACACATATGGTTTTGATCTCATTCATTTGACAAGCTTTTAACAAAACTACGTTTTGTGTAGTTAGAACGCTATAGACAGCATCAGAAACCGAATTAAACACTCCCGACTTTTGACTCCAAACTTCAGACTTCACTAAGATACTTACATCTTTTCCACTTCTCTGCTATCGGGTTATAAGCTGCGATAGACTTGTTGTACTTTTATTGCATGCAAAAAACACTGCAGCAGCTGGATCTGTTTGGTATGCCCATTGAAACAGCCCCCCAGCCTAAGAAAAAAGAAAGGGTGGTTGCTGTGCCTAAACCGGTTATTGAACCGGTAATGGAAGTGGTAACCATAGAGGAGCCTATCACTGTTGCAGAAGAGCCTGTACCGGTTATTCATACAGTTACTTCAGCTATTCAGGCAGAAAAAAAGATCAAGGCTGCACCTACCACTATTCAGAAAACCGTTGGTAAACGTGGGCGGAAATCATTCAAAGACATGGACTCTGAAGCGGACCTGATCGAGATCCCTGAAGACGAGATCCTGCAACAAAAATTATATTATTCTATCAGCGAAGTAGCGTGTTGGTTTAAGGTAAACACTTCTTTACTCCGTTACTGGGAAAATGAATTCGATATTTTACAGCCACGCAAGACCCGTAAAGGCGATAGGCTGTTCAGGGTAGAAGATATCAAGAATCTTCAACTGATTTATTTTCTGCTACGCCAGAGAAAATTCTCCATCGATGGCGCTAAGAACTATCTCAAGAATAACAAACAGGAAGCAGATAAACAGGTAAGGATCTCTGAATCGCTTACCAGGTTTAAATCGTTTTTGCTTGAGATGAAGGCAAATCTTCAGGCGTAGAAGAATTTTGGAATTGGGAAATTTAATTAACCGCCTATTTTGATTTAATAACTACATCTGTATTTGCTGCTGCTAATTCTATGGAACTTTTTTCCAGTAGCTCGATAATTTCCAGGTTTACGGCTTCTTTTAAAGTATAAAAATCTTCAAGGGGTTGTTCCATGGTTGTGTAATAATCAACGGCAACAATGTGTGCGGTTTTGCCGGTATCCATCAGGTATACAAGCGTATTTTCTATACCGGGTTTTTGTAAAATGATTTTGATCGCGGGTGTCAGTTCACGTAATTGTTGTGCGGTGGCACTCAGGCCAATTTCAAGTCTTAGTTCTGCTTTTCTTTGAATGCGTAATGTGATATTGTCGATGATGGTGTCTACCATTTGTTTATTGGGTACTGTGATATAAGTTCTGTCTGTTGTACGGATACGTGTACTGCGCAAGCCGATCTTTTCGATGTGGCCGGTAAACGTATTTACTTTTACCAGATCTCCGGTGATAAAGGGTTTATCAAAAAAGATAATAAAAGAGGCGATCAGGTTCTCCATACTCTCGCGTGTTGCCAGCGCTATGGCAGCACCCACAATACTCAAACCCGTTAACAGGTTACCAATATTTTTATTGAAAGAAAAACGAAGTACCAGCAGAATACCAATGATGACCAGGATCACTTTAAAAAAATCTTTGAAGAAAATGATCAGCTGGTTATCTGTTTGGTCGTGCGTGAGGTTGGCTTTTTCTTCGAGTATCATTGCCACAAAATCGATCACACGCAAACAGAGCCAGATAAATACAATGATCAAGGTACCCGCAGCCAGTGAATCAATGATCATTCCAAAACTCACATGATACACTTTGAAATTAAATTCCTGTGGAAAATTCAGTTTGTCAAGTGCAATGATGGATATTAATAAGACCAGAAAAGTATCCAGCGGTTGCACAACCAGATCTAGAAAGGATTGACGGGCAATATTCTTTGCCGCTTTGGCCACAAGTTTATATAACAGTTTAGCCAGGTATTTAGAGATCAACCGTTTAATGAGTATAGCCAGCAGAATAGTGCCTATTACATATAAATAGCTCTCGAGGGTATTATTTAAAAACTGTTGTTGTAAAAAATTTCCCATACTGCAAGTTACAAAAGATAGAAAAGCTTAACACTCCCATTTGTGCAATTGCACATCGTTGCCGTCGAATACGGCATAGGTAAAATTGCGGATCCAGTCGCCCAGATTGATATACCGGCTGTTATCGGCCAGTTTACAATTCAATGGCAGGTGCCTGTGGCCGAAAATAAAAAAATCGAAATGTTCTTTCTGTAATACTTCTTTACTGTAAATGATCAGCCATTCGTTTTCTTCACCTAAAAATACTTCGTCCGATGAACCGGTCTTTTCCCTGCTTTTGCGGCTGAAATAATTGGCAAGGCCAATACCCCAGGTGGGATGCAGTTGTCCAAACAACCATTGACAAAGCTTGCTGCGGAATATTTTCTTGATGAATTTAAAACCATGATCGCCTGGGCCAAGTCCATCCCCATGTCCTATATAGAATCGTTTATTATTCCATTCAAACGTTTTGGGATGATGATACACAGGTATGTTCAGTTCTTTTTCGAAATACCCACTCATCCACATATCATGATTGCCTACAAACACATGTATGTCAATTCCACTATCGGTTAGTTCTGCCAGCTTACCCAGTAAACGTACATAGCCCTTGGGAACTACTTTGGTATACTCATACCAGAAATCGAAAATATCGCCTACAATAAAGATCTGTGCTGCATTGTAACGGATGCTTTCCAGGAAGGCCACTATTTTTTTTTCACGCACAAGACTGCTTGCATGATCCGGTGCACCCAAATGGAAATCGGAGAGGAAGTATATTTTCTTATCAGGAGAGATGTTCATTGGGGTCAGCTTTGTTTTTTTTGCTGCAGGTACTGCAATACATCACCACTCTCCACAACCGGTTTCCCTTGGGTATTGCCATTGAACCAATACACCCAGGCCCGTTCGGTTTGGCCATTTAAATAAACCGTTACCGGTTCTCTGCGGTATAAGGGCAATTCGTTATTCTCGGTATTCAATCCTTCATAATCATCTAACTGTGCCATGGCCCAGCCAAATTCTTCGGAATGATTGATCCTGTATAATTCGCCCACAATGAAAATATCTTCTTCCGTTGGGATTGCTGCGGGATATTCACCCATATCAAACAATTTACCTTTCACTTTTCCTTCGGCCACCGGTATAAAATAATGGCTGATATAGGCATAGGCAGGATGCTGAAAGCCGCTTCGTAATGATCCATAAACAAATACCTGGTGAATTGATTCCTGCATAAGCGAAGATGATTAACTGTCTACTAAAAAGCAAAACACTTCTTTGGGACCATGTACACCCACTACCAGTGTTTTTTCAATATCTGCGGTGCGGCTAGGTCCGGTGGCCAGCGTAACCATGGATGGAAACTGCAGTCCATATCCCTCTCGAAGCTGCTGCAGGCTTTCGCTGATATCGTATACCAATTGTTTTGTATAGGCAATACAGATATGTACCGGTGCATACACGCTTGTGGTTCTTCCGCTCAATTGTGCGCTGCTCATTACAATACTTCCTGTACGGGCAATCAATGCCTCACAACCGGTGATGGCTGCATCACAACCTGCCAGGTCATCGGTATAAATGGTGGTGAAGCCGGCATTGGACAGGCTGTCCTGCATAACAGTTTCACGCGAATAGAGTTTTGTCCATTTACGCAATGAGACCAATGTCTGCAACTGGCTTACCAGTTCATGCTCATCGGCACAAAAGGAAAAACGGCCTTCGAGTTTGCTGAAATTTTCTGCAAACTCAATTTCAAGTTCCTGTTTGGAGGGCAGGAATACAGATTCATTTCCCTCACTGGCCGGAAAAGGCACAGGCACCGGTTTAGCCAGTGCCTGCTTGATTTTTTGTAAGATATTTTCTCTGGATGTACTTGCCATGATTATCCGATGATAGAAGGTTCAGTATTTTCAGATGAGGTACCCGGACCCGCAGTCTGCTCTCCAACGGTATGGTCATTACTCTGTTCAGGTTCGATCTCTACCAGTTTCTTTTCTTCAAAAGGTCGTTTACCGATGAGCAATTCAACATCGCTTTTATGCAACACTTCTTTATCGAGTAACTCTTTTGCAAGTTTTTCAACCTGTTCTTTTTTCTCTGTTAATAATTTCAAAGTGCGTTGGTAAGCCTCATCTATGATACCTCTCACTTCTTCATCAATGATCTTTCCGGTTTCTTCGCTGAAAGGTTTGGTGAAGGTGTTTTCCTGTGTAGGATCATAAAAACTTACATTACCTACTTTGCTGTTCATACCATAAGCCGTAACCATGCTGTAAGCAATCTTGGTGATCTGTTGCAGATCGTTTGCTGCGCCGGTTGATATTTTTCCGAAGAAAACTTCTTCAGCAGCACGACCACCCAGGGTCATACAGATCTGGTCCATCAACTGATCGGTATTGTATAGATATTGTTCGGTTGGTGTATACTGTGCATAACCCAATGCTGCGGTTCCGCGAGGTACGATGGTTACTTTTAATAACGGATAAGCATGTTCAAGGAACCAACCACAAACTGCGTGACCGGCTTCGTGGTAGGCTATGATGGCCTTTTCATGCGGTGCAATGATCTTGTTCTTTTTCTCCAGACCACCGATCACCCTGTCGATCGCATCCTGGAAATCGATCATTTCTACAGACTCTTTTCCTTTTCTTGCGGCGATCAACGCGGCTTCATTACAAACGTTGGCAATATCCGCTCCGGCAAAACCCGGTGTTTGTTCAGCCAGCTTATGGAGGTCGAGGTTCTCAGATATTTTGATAGGTAACAGGTGTACTTTAAAGATCGTTTCACGTCCTTTTACATCCGGCTTATCAATAGAGATCTGGCGATCAAAACGACCCGGTCTTAATAAAGCCGTATCCAGTACATCGGGTCTGTTGGTAGCAGCCAGGATAATGATACCGGTATCTCCACCAAAACCATCCATTTCAACAAGCAACTGGTTCAGGGTGTTTTCCCTTTCATCATTACTCATGATGGCATTACGCCCACGTGCACGGCCAATGGCATCGATCTCATCAATAAAGATGATACACGGTGCTTTTTCGCGTGCCTGTTTAAACAGATCACGTACGCGGCTGGCGCCCACACCTACAAACATCTCCACAAAATCACTTCCACTTAAACTGAAGAAAGGAACCTGTGCTTCACCCGCCATGGCTTTTGCCAACAGGGTCTTACCCGTTCCGGGAGGGCCGATCAACAAAGCTCCTTTAGGGATCTTACCACCGAGTGCTGTATATTTTTTAGGATTCTTTAAGAAGTCAACGATCTCCATCACTTCCACTTTCGCTTCATCCAATCCGGCTACATCTGCAAATGTTACATTCACTTTCGCGCCTTTATCAAACAGGGTAGCTTTGGATTTTCCGATACTGAAGATACCACCTGGACCACCCGCTCCGCCCTGTCCGCCCATCTTACGCATCAACAGTACCCAGGCACCGATGATGATAAGGAGTGATAGAACGGTATTGGCCACCGGACCAAACCATTCTCCTTCAGAGAAAGATTTTACCGGTACTTCTGTGAGGGTGGGGTTTTCTTTATAGGTATCCGCCAGTCTTTCCTGAAATTTATCAATACTGTTCACTTCAAATTCAAACAAAGGAGAACCTTTTGCTTTGTCTTTGGAGATCACGGTCTTACCAAACTTGGACTTATAAAATTCTTTGTAAAGGCTATCCGGTTTGATGTATACCCTTACTTTATCTTTTCCTTTGATGAGGTCCATTTTGTCAACATCGCCTTTAACCAGCATGTTTTGTTTGAACTCCTGCTCATAGGTAGGAAGCAGTTCCGGTGCAAATTTCATGAAATTGGTTGCGAGCAGAACGGCTGCTATAATTGCATACACCCAATAAATGTTGAATTTTGATCCCTTACGGGGTCCGTCGCCTTTTTCCGGGCCACCTGGTCTTATATTCTTGTTTTCCTGTGACATATCAATATCTCTCTGTAAATAATTACGTTTTCTACTGGGTTAAACGATTGACTATGACTGATATTTTAAAATCTGCTTATTCGTCGTGCATTTGTGAGCCGGCGTCGCTCCACATTTCTTCCAGTTTGTAGAACTTCCGGGCATCGGGATGCATTACATGCACCACAATATTCACATAATCGGTCAATACCCACTGGAATGACTGTCTTCCCTCATGTTTGTAGGGCCATTCTCCACAAAGTTTCTGTACCTGGTCTTCCACAAAATCGCAGATGGCTTTTACCTGTGTGGTGCTGGATGCTTCACAAACCACAAAAAAATCGGCTGAAGCTTCGGGTATTTTCCGAAGGTCGAGACTCACAATATTCTCCCCCTTCTTATCCTGTATGGCTTTGATGATGGTCTTAAAAATCTTTGAATTGCGGGTCAGCCTCGTGATGGTACTTTTTTCACGGGTTTTTAATACAGAAAGAGGTTCCAATAATCAACCGGGTTTTAATGAAATAATGTTTGTTGGCTGCGAACGGAGCTTGAACCCATACTATTTTATGGCCAGAGAACCCCGCTGAACTAACTTTGTCAAAAATAGTAATTCTTTGTCACCCTTACCTGCTAAAAGTACTATTGGGCAACCATTCGTGGAATTAGTTACCGTGGATAGTACCAACATCTATGCCATGGACCATCTGCAGGCTAATTTGGCTGCTCATGGTTCCGTATTTTTTGCGCATAGTCAAACAGCGGGCAAAGGCCAGCATGGCAAGCAATGGGTTACTGAGCCCGGGGCCAATATTGCCATGTCGGTGATATTGGATTGTTCTTTCCTTTCTTTGGGCCAACAGTTTGCCCTTAGTGTGATGGTTTCTCTTGCCTGTTTCGACCTTTTTTCTGCTTATGCAGGTGAGGAAACTTTTATCAAGTGGCCTAATGATATTTATTGGCGTGACAGAAAGGCAGGGGGTATTTTAATCGAAACACAGGTTCGCGGCAATATATGGCAGGCAGCTGTTGCGGGTATGGGAATAAACCTTAACCAGACCCGGTTCCCGAAAACTGTTCTGAACCCCGTTTCTTTAAAACAGATCACCGGAAAGGATTTTAACACTGTTACGCTTGCGCATGAATTATGCCAATACCTTCAACATCGCTATGAACAGTTACAGAAGGGAGGAGAAGCCGCTATGCTTGTTGCGTACAATACCCATCTGTATAAGAACGGTGAGCAGGTAAAACTGAAAAAGGGACCCGTTGTCTTTTCGGGAATCGTATCGGGTGTTTCTGCCAATGGCGAGTTGATGGTAAAAGGTGCGTTGGATGAAAGTTTCCGTTTTGGAGAAATTGAATGGGTATTGCCTGCGGAAAACTGAGATCAGGTAATGATCTTTTCAAGTAACTGATTCTTCTTATCCTGTGCCAGATATACTTCCGCATCATTGTTCATGATCACGATGTATTCTTTCTTATCTACTTTTTTGATGTGGTTCAGATTTACCAGATAGCTTCTATGCGTTCTGAAAAAAGGGCCGGTGCTTTCCAGGTATTCAAAATCGATGAGCTTCTTGGTAATGGTCAACACCCCGTGTGAAGTAGTATAAAACCTGGTATAGCTTCCTTCTGCCTGGAGATAAATGATATCTTCCATCCGAACAACAAAAATGGTCTCGGCGGTTTGTAATACGATCTTCTTATCCTGCTGGCTTGAAAAATTATCTTTCAGTACCCTGTACTGTTTGTTCTCGTTGATCAGTTCTTCGGTATTTATTTTTTTTAACGCTCTTGTAAGATGCTCCAGTCGTACCGGTTTTAAAATATAATCAACTGCAGAAGTTTCGAAAGCACGTAAAGAATGCTCGCTGTAGGCTGTAACAAATATGATCTTGAAATTGAGGTGTTGCTCATCAAAAAAATCAAGCAGTTCAAAACCACTGTATCCGGGCATCGCAATATCCAGAAACACCAGATCCGGCTTAAGTTTATTGATCGTCTTTACCGCTTCAGGAACATTCTTGCAATCGGCCACTACTTCTACCTGACTGAAGTTCTCTTCCAGCAAGCCCTGTAATGCACGTCTGGCATTGGGTTCGTCATCTACAATAATGGCCCTTATTTTTTGCATACGATACCGAAGTTAAACTGAGTAAATGTATGAATGATCATTTTTTTAAATTGCATGTGGATCTTTACTGTAATCCGGGATGATCAGTTCAATTTTTGTTCCGAGCGGTTGCCCTCTTTCATCCAGTTTATCAGTGATCTCGCAGGTGATCTTTTGTTTGAACAACCTGTTGAACAATTCCATTCTTTCCGTTAAGGCTGCTGTGGCAAAACTGAACGGCTTGCTCTTGCTACGTTTATTGATCTCCATGGATTGTATCCTTCCAATACCATTATCTTCGATCACTACGCGAAGTCCTTCCGGTGTTTTTTCAAATAATATATCTACTTTTTTTTCTCCTGTTTTGTGCATCAATCCGTGTTTTACTGAATTCTCGGCAAATGGCTGTAACAATAAGGAGGGAATAAATATTTCGGAGAGGTCGTCTATGTTCACGGTTTCTATGCTGTATCCAAAGCCACCATCAAATCTTGCTTTTTCCAGTTCCAGATAAAGCCTGAGGTTTTCTAATTCATCTTCCAGCGATAATAACTGCTTATCGCTTGCCTGTAATGTTTTACGCATCAGATCACTGAAATTACCCAGCAGTTCGCCGGCTTCCGTTTTCCTGTTCCCATATACCAAGCCCTGCACCGTATTCAATACATTATACAAAAAGTGGGGGTTCATTTGTGCGCGCAGGGCCACCAACTGGCTTTTCAACAGATGCTCTTTGATCAGCTGGCTTTTTAAGAGACTGCTTTTCCAGCTGCGCAGAAAAAGCCAGCATACGGCTCCCGTAAACAGTAGTACCGCAAACAGAAACCAAGGTTTTTGCCAATAGGGTTTAGGTACAACAAATGCAAAACTGCGCACCACACTCTTATAATTTGTTCCGGCAGTGGCTTTGATCTCAAAAATATATTTGCCCGGTGATAGACGGTTAAATACCATCTGGTTATTGAAGGTTCCTACAGACCTCCAGATGGTATCAATTCCTTTGAGACGGTATTGATAGGTTAACGCAGTTGTTGAAATATAGTGCAGTGCTTCAAAATAAAAACTGATCTCATTGGTATTCTCCGGCAACATCATCTTATCCTGGATAACCGTTCCATTACTTGTTGCTTTTAACATGGGAAACCGGATATCAAAATTAAAATACCTGGGTACATTATACCTTACCAGTATACCGGTGGGTGTGGCAAAAAGGATCTTGCCCTTCTCAACAATAAAATCATTGATGATGGTATTGGTAAGGCCGTATTCTTCCAGGTAATTCGTTATGGACCCATTGGTGGCATCTATCCTGTCGAGTCCATCATCTGTTAATACCCAGATATATTTATCATCCTTCAGTACTTTGCGCACATACACACTACTCAGTCCGTCTTTTATCGTGTAGGTTCTGATGATCTTTCCATTGCGGAAGATCATCACACCTTTTGTTGAAGAAGCCACTACCAGATCGCCGTTATATTGCTGCTGCAGCGATTTGGCAACCACAGGTTTGCCTTCTGCATCTTTCAGGATTCTTTCTGTTCCGTTATAATTATATTCATATAAGCCATCTTCATAGCCAATCCAAAACACCTCTTTATCTGCAGACGAAAGAACGGAAAGCCCTCTTTTGGGGCGTAAGTTGATTGCAGAGTGAAGACCACCATAATTGGCAAAATTATTTTGGTACTTTTCATACAATGGACAGTTTATCTGCGGAAACCGGTTGGTATCATTGAATTTATCATTCATGATATGTGCGCCATTGAATGTTACAAACAACAGGTTGCCATACCTGTCTCGTTCAATCCCTTTACTGTAAT
The DNA here is from genome assembly GCA_947455605.1 of Chitinophagaceae bacterium. Classification (GTDB taxonomy): domain Bacteria; phylum Bacteroidota; class Bacteroidia; order Chitinophagales; family Chitinophagaceae; genus Sediminibacterium. Next base: position 44,717 of record CANGOX010000006.1, on the reverse strand, counting down.
CGAGCAATTCAACAGGTTCTTTCTGATCCTGCTTAAACACACCGCGATTGGTGATGATTACATTAGCCGTCGTATCATACCGGATAAATTCTGTTTCCCGCATTTTAGAAAGGGAATACTCAAAACTCTGGCGGTTCTCAAGATTCAGCTTTGCCAATAACCCCTGGCTGTTACCTGTTAGTATTTCACCGTTGGGCAAGGCCTGCAACTTGGTAAAATTATCCGAAAGCGGGTCTTCGTATATTTTAATGAGTGTATTGTATAAGGATGAACAGACAAAAACGCCATCATCGAGTGTGCTGAACCAATAATTACCCTGGTAATCTTTTACCACATCTGTTACCCGTTCATTAGGAAGAAAACACTTGATCTCACCGGTTTGCTTATTCCATTTATAGGCACCGTTTTGTGTACATAGCCAATACTCACTGTTATCAATAGCAACACCTTGAAAAAGATAGACATCATCCGGCAGGTCTATTTTGGGTAAAATATTGCACTTCCCCGCAATTATTTCAAAAGGTTCTGTTCTGTCAAGCGCGATCCCTATTCCCATTAACCCGTTTTGATTAGTTACAAAACGGAAGTCTTTATACTTCTGCTCAGTATTCACCCAGCCATTCTCTTTTAGATTGTCGGCATACATATAGCCACCATTGGAAAAGGCATAATACCTGTCTTTATAATAAACAGAGGCAATTATAGGATCGTATATATTATGCCCCTGAATGATCTTCAATAACCGGTGATCGGTTTTATCATATTCGTAAATTCCTTTGAATGAATGAAACCAGATCTGCTTAGAGCCGATCACTACATTATTAAAAGTGGCCGCTTCTTTGATCGCATTATTATCGATGGTAAATTTTATCAGACTGTCGTTCCGGTAATAGAACAGCTGGTTATAAAAATTCATGCACCAGATCTTACCGTCGCTGTCTTCCTGCAGATAACTAACCGCTTTTGAGGAAGTGTTATCAAAAGGAATCTGAATGAATGTTCGACCATTGAATCTGTACATCCCTTTATCGGTTCCCAGCCAGATATACCCTTTTGTATCTGTAAGCATGTCGTATACCACCTGGGTGGGGAGTTGTTCGGGGTAATTCAGCTTTTTTACATAGGGGAACTGTCCACTTGCCTGGAAGAAAAAAATGGACAATATGATTCCACAGAAAAAACGCATGATCTCTCTATAAACAGTTGTGTAAAAACGTTTAAAGTTAACAGCTGTAACTGATATCCTGTCAATTTTATCTATAAACCCATAATCCGCTTAGCCCACAATACCGCCGATAGGGAAATAAGGGGTCTTCGTGTAAAAAAACAGGCCGTTGGTAAAAGAAACGCCATAAAACCCAATGAATTTATCAAATTGCATTCATTACTTATCAGTAATAATTGGGGGTAAGAGAGCTGCATATTCTGCAGCTTTCTTCGTTTATATACTTCACTATGCTTTTTTCTGCCATTAGATTGTACTTTGCAGGCATCTTTCACAATTTTCTACAGCAGCAATGGATACAGTAAAACTTACCCGCTACTCACATGGTGGCGGATGTGGTTGCAAAATTTCTCCCGCCGTACTGGACACGATATTAAAAAGTAATTCCCATGCGCCGGTAAATAAACGATTATTGGTGGGTAACAGCAGTAAGGATGATGCTGCTGTATACGATCTCGACAACGGCATGGCCCTGATCAGTACTACAGATTTTTTTATGCCGATAGTAGATGATCCATTCTCGTTTGGCAGAATTGCCAGCGCCAATGCGATCAGTGATGTATACGCCATGGGTGGTAAACCTATACTGGCTATTGCGATCCTCGGTTGGCCTGTGAATACTTTAGCGCCCGAACTCGCGCAACAGGTTTTAGAAGGAGCCCGTCAGATCTGTGCAGAAGCCGGAATTCCGCTGGCCGGCGGTCATAGTATCGACTCACCTGAACCTATCTTTGGCCTTTCCGTAAACGGATTGGTTCCCATAGACAACCTTAAACAGAACAATACCGCCAAAGAAGGCGACCTGATCTTCCTTACGAAACCCCTGGGTGTTGGTATATTGACCACTGCACAAAAAAGGGATCTCTTAAAACCGGAATACCTTGAACAGTTATTAAAACAATTGGGTACCCTAAACAATGTGGGTGAGGCTTTGGGTAGTATTGAGGGCGTTCATGCAATGACGGATGTAACCGGTTTTGGTTTGCTGGGTCATTTAATTGAGATGGCTGATGGAAGCGGCATCAGTGCTTCGATCAGTTATGCAGCAACACCCATTATTGCTGCTGCAAAAGAATATGCAGCGCAAAAAGTGGGTCCGGATGCTACTTTCCGTAACTGGAACAGTTATGGCAGCAAAGTAGGATTTGCACCAGGTGTAAATGTGATAGAAGCTTTCAGCATATTACCCGATCCGCAAACAAACGGCGGTTTATTGATTGCCGTTGATCCTGCATCGAAAGAAACTGTACAGAAAATATTAGCAGACTACGGGCTGGTTGATTTTACTGAACCTATCGGCGTAATGACTGCCCGTGAAGAAAAAACAGTGACAGTAGCATAAGAACGGCTTTCTGTGCAACTCCGCGAACTCTGTGGCCACTGTGTTAAAAATCATACCCGATGTTTTATATCGACTGATGTATGTAGTGCTGTTATTTAACACAGAGATCATGGTGGAACAGAGCTTCACAAAGGTTAGAATAATCCATCGATTTTTTTTGCGAGCTGGTGATCTTTTTCAGTAACGATATCACCGGCATCATGTGTATTTAACCAGATCTCTACTGTATTCCACACATTGGTCCATAAGGGATGGTGATCCATTTTTTCTGCTTCGATCGCAACCCTTGTCATAAAAGCAAAAGCTTCAGAGAAGTTCTTGAAAGTAAATTTCTGATAGAGGGTATTGTTTTGTTGAACCCAACCCCCAACCCCTAAAGTGGCGCTATTTTTTTCCATAAGATATATTTGTTTGCATTGATCATCGGTATCCCCTTCAGGGGGTTAGGGGGTTTAGAAGACCATGTTCCCTTTATTCTTTATCTGCTCATTGGTAAGTTCGGCTACTAATTGAACGCCGGCAATATTTTTAACAGCTGATTTGATCCAGTTACATTTTTCATCGTCTACAAAATCGCCTTTCATCAGCCAGAGAAAGTCCATGTGTTTGAATTCAGGAAGTAGGTATTCGCCATCGAACTGGTTATGGTAAAGATAATGCACCAGAAAGCTGTTGGGTTCTAAGGATTGATAAACGGAAAAATAATAGCTGCGGTCCTTTTTTCTGAGATGGATCTCAATTTCGGGGTTCAGTCTGAATTTGTATCCCAGCATATTGTTGAGCTGAAGACAGAACTGGTAATTCTTCACCGGGGCTGTAATGCCCAGCAGACGTGTGTCTTCAAAGAAATCATCATTCAGTTCATCAACATCCAGGCGCAGTTTCATGAGATTGTTTTATAATTCTATATCGTACACTTTTTCTTCATTGCCTCTTTTGATCCTGAGTTTTACTTTATCGCCTTTCTTAAAATTAGCCAATGCAGTCATATAGCTTCTTACATCTACAAATTTAAAATCGCCAAGTTGTAATAATACATCTCCTGCCTGCAATCCGATCTTTTCTCCCGTTTTACCCGGACTCACACCATCTATGCGCATACCCGTTCCGCTGTACCCATAATCAGGGATCACACCCAGGCTAACAGTAAAAGTGCGGCGGCCCTGTTGTTCTTCACGTGTTTTGGTAAAAGGCAGTTTGCCTTTACTGTCTGTTGATTGAATGATCTGATAAACGAGTTTTACAATATCTTTTTCTCCTTCATAATTGATCTTATCCCAATCATCGGTTGCTTTATGATAATCGCTATGACTTCCTGTGAACATGAAAAGTACCGGCATGTCTTTACGATAGAAAACTGCATGATCACTCGGACCGCTTCCGCTGCTGTCGAACTTATAGAGAAGGTTTGTTTTTTCTTTGGCAAACACTTCGCCCCAAACCGGTGAGGTGCCATAACCGCCGATGGTGAGTTTGTGTGAAGTATCGTATCGTCCCACCATATCCATATTGATCATGTAATTGGATGTAACTGCAATGGTAGGATTGTCGGCCCAGTATTTACTTCCCAGTGTACCCAGCTCTTCTCCTGAAAAATTAAGGATCAGGTAATTATTATTTGCCGGAGCACTTTTCTTGAGCATTCTTGCCAATTCTATCAAAGCCGCGGTACCGCTGGCATTATCATCAGCGCCATTGTGTATGATATGACCTGTATCCAATGCTTTGGCTTCAATACCATAACCCAGATGATCATAGTGTGCGCCAAGTATTACAGTATTGGCAGCATGGTTATTAATAAATCCGGTGATATTCTTTCCGTTGATCTTTTTATCGGAGAAGCTGATATTGAGATCGATGGATAATGTAGCACCATTGTCTGAAAAATATTTTTGAAATCCTTTTTTTGTGATGTAGATGACCGGAATCTTTACGGCGGCTGTTTTATCATTCTTATTAAACTGGATATTATCTGTAACGGAAGAGGTATTGTATACAAATAAAGCCGTTGCCCCTTTGGCTGCCACCGTGTTCACGATCTTCTTGATTTCTTCTTCCACATCAAAATGTGTGTTGGTTTTATTTTCTTCGAGGATCTCTTTCAGGTCTTTGAACCAGGGTTGTTTTGGTTCGCTTAAGGCCATTGCCGGTGTTCCTGAAACGGTTTTTGCGGCACTGAAAGCAAGGGGTATATATTCAGAATCGAGCGTGAGTGGTTTCTCATCTACTTTCAGTCTGGTAACTCCGTCAATCTGTTTGCCCTGATCAATGATAAAATCCTGTACATATCCGTTAACGCCCTGTGGCTCCAGACCCATTTGTTTGTATTGCGCAATAATATATTCCAATGCCAGTTGTTCGCCCCGGCTGCCCGTCATCCTTCCTTCCAGATTATCATCTGCGAGGTATTGAACATGCGATTTGATATTGGCTACCAGTTCTGCATTGGCTTTTTCCTCTGCCTGGCGTTTCTTTTTTTTACTTTGTGCATACGTGAGTGCGGGAATTAACAAAAGAACCAACAGCATTTTTTTCATACATAATAACTTTACAGCGGCAAAAATAAGCGGATGTATGCAGCATACCGTAATTGTTGCGTAAATTCCTGTGAATTCTGTTCCCAATCTCGTAACCTTAACCCATTGTTTGCAGCTACTTTTGCAACTATCCCCTTTCATTGGCAAAAACAGATCTACATATAGCGTTGGTTGGTAACCCCAACAGTGGTAAGACCTCACTGTTCAATGCTCTTACGGGGCTTAACCAGAAAGTGGGCAATTTTCCGGGTGTTACGGTTGATAAAAAGACCGGACATATTGTTTTACCCGATTCCCTCCATGCAGAACTGATCGATCTTCCGGGTACTTACAGTTTATATCCGCGCCGGGCAGATGAGTGGGTTGCGTATAAAGTATTGATGGGGGCCGATACGGATATAAAGGCCGATCTGGTATTATTGGTTGCCGATGCCAGTAACCTGAAAAGAAACCTTTTATTCTGCAGTCAGATCATAGACCTGAAGATTCCGGTGGTGATGGCTTTAACGATGAACGATCTGGCAGCCAAAAAAGACATTAAAATAGATATTGCCGGACTGGAAGCGGAACTGGGCATCCCTGTTGTATCGGTTAATCCGAGAAAGAACAAGGGGTTGACCGATCTGAAAAAAGTGTTGTGGCAGGTTGCTAAAACCAAAGAGAATATTACCAATGAGTTTATGGATACCCATACCCTGGCGCCTGCCTCCATAGAAGGCGTTCAGGCTTTGTTTCCGGCACTCAGTAATTATGCTTCCGTACATTACCTGATCAACCACGAAAATTTTCCACTTACCGATACAGAACAGAAGGCGATCGAACAGATCGAGATCAAAAATGATTTCAACCCTACCAAAACACAGGCAGAAGAGATCATGCAGCGTTACACACGTATCAGGCAGATCATGAAACAGCATGTGGTAGAGCCGGGACCGCTGGAGAGAAAAATGTTCTCTGATTATTTAGATAATATTCTGTTACACCGTACCTGGGGTTATCTCATTTTGGTATCGGTTCTTTTTTTATTGTTCCAGAGTATATTCTGGCTGGCCCGTTTTCCGATGGATGGCATTGAATGGTGTTTCAAAGAAGCCAGTTTCTGGTTGAATCATCAATTACCACAGGCATGGTGGAGCGATCTGTTCATTAACGGATTTATTGCCGGCCTTAGTGGCATTCTCATGTTTGTTCCGCAGATCATGATCCTTTTCGGATTGATCACTATGCTGGAAGATTCGGGTTATATGGCAAGAATCAGTTTTCTTACCGACAGGCTGATGCGGAAAGTTGGATTGAACGGTAAAAGTGTGATGCCCATGATCAGTGGTTTTGCCTGTGCGGTGCCTGCCATCATGAGTGCGCGAAATATTGAGAACAAAAAAGAAAGACTGCTCACTATATTGGTCACGCCGCTCATGAGCTGCAGTGCGCGTTTACCTGTGTATACGATCCTGATCTCATTGGTGATCGACGATAAATATTATTTCGGCTTTCTTAGTTTACAGGGTTTGGTGATGATGGGATTGTACCTGCTGGGTACGGTTATGGCACTGATCGTGAGTTATGTGATGAAATGGTTTATCCGTATCAAAGAGAAAAGTTTTTTTATTCTTGAACTGCCTATTTACCGTGCACCCCGCTGGAAGAATGTAGGTATTACCATGGTAGAAAAAGCAAGGATCTTTGTAACCGATGCGGGTAAGGTGATCATGATCATCAGCCTTTTGTTATGGTTCCTCAGTTCTTACGGGCCCGGCAGCCGTATGCAGAGAGTGGAAGAAAAATATGCGGCCCTCGTGCAACAGATGCCTTCCAAAAAAGATTCACTGCAAAAGCACCAGTCGACCGAGAAATTAGAGAATTCCTTTGCCGGTATCCTTGGCCGGGGCATTGAACCGGTAATTGAACCATTGGGGTTTGACTGGAAGATCGGTATTGCCCTCATCACTTCTTTTGCGGCAAGAGAGGTATTTGTGGGTACCATGGCTACTTTATATAGTGTGGAAGAAACGGATAACACCTCACTTCGTCAGAAAATGCAGGCCGACACCTATTCAGACGGAAGAAAAGTGTATACACTGCCGGCCGCTTTTTCCTTAATGATCTTCTATGTGCTGGCCATGCAATGTATGAGCACTCTGGCTGTGGTAAAACGTGAAACCAAATCCTGGAAATGGCCTGTTTTTCAGTTTGTGTATATGACCGGATTAGCGTACCTGATGAGTTTTCTGGTTTACCAATTGCTTAAATGATCCATTCCGGCGATTCTTTATCCTTTCCTTCTGTTGTTTCCGGTTATAATAAAATACCTATATGAGGTTTTGCCCGTACCGTAAACGGGAAATTCCCCGTATGTTTATCCGGTAGTTTTTTTGAATATTTGAAACTATTACCTTTTATCAGCCAAAACCTAAAAATCATGTCAGCACCTCATCAATGCAGGATTGAGTTCTATTTTAAAGCAGATCAAATCCAGAAACTACTAACAGATAACCCCGATGCCAAGGGTATTATCATTTCAGAAGAGATCCGCAGGGAAAAACCCCACGGAATGGACCATTATATCAATGTGGTTCATCTAACCGCAAGGGTTGATCTTCATGAAGGAGCCAAAAAATCTTCTGTAAACGGCGGGGGTGATGAGATCGTTGATGGTTGCCCTTATCCTCCGGGCTGTAACGCATAAAGGATAAAGGATTTACAGGATACCCGTATTATATACTAAACAGCAGAGAGCTTTTTTGAAAACCATTATTACTATTCTTAATTACATTGATGTTGGGGCTCCCCTGATCACGTTATTCTTTTTTATAAAACCATTTAAAAGATTATCAAGGGAGCTTCTTTACATCTTTGCTTTTGTTTGTACTCAACTGGTATGTAATCTCGCAGCTTCGGCGCTGGAGATCATCTTTCATACAACCAATTACCCGGTATATGCGGCAAATATTGTACTGTCATTCCTGATATTGTCTATGATGTTCTACAATGTGTTTAATCAAAACATCCGACGGCTTATTATTTTGGCGGCTGTACTTTTTGCAGCCTGTACCGTATACTCCATTGGAAGGGGTGACGGGATCCACTCGTATAACAGTATTGTTTCTGCCCTCGCCGGCTTTATCATCATAGCCTATTGTCTTATCTTTTTTTATTGGAAGCTTGTTAGTGATAAACGGATGACGGGGTTAACAGACAGTACTTTTTTCTGGATCATCATTGGGCTTTTTACTTATTACACCGGAAGTTTTTTTATATTCATATCTTACAATTACCTCATCGAAAAAGGAGAGGGGGTGATCGGGATCCTGTGGCGTTTTCATAATTTGTTATTGGCAGTCTTCTGCTTTTACACGATTTACGGCCTTACATGCAAAAAATACAATTAACTGAAAATATCACGATCATTCTGGGGGCATCTCTCCTCCTGCTATTGATCACTCTTTTTATTGTAATGCTGGTGATCGCCTATCTCAGAAGGGATCTGAAGCACCTGAAAGAGAAAGAATCGATGGAGGCCGATTTTGAAAAGCAGTTATTACAGTCGCAACTCGAAACACAGGAAGAAACCCTTAACCAGTTAAGTACCGAGATCCATGATAACGTGGGACAGTTATTGAACAGCACCAAATTGCTGATTGGTATAACACAAAGAACCCTAACCGAATATCCGGATACATTAACCCTTGCAGACGAAACACTAGGCAAAGCCATTCATGAAATACGCTCTCTGTCAAAATCGCTGAACAGGGAGTGGCTTGCTCAGTTCAATTTTATTGAGAACCTGGAAAGCGAGATCAATCGTATCAACGCTTCCAGGGCCTTGCAGATACAACTTAGCCGGCCCGATGCACTTTCGCTCAAACCCAATCATCAGATCATCCTGTTCCGAATTGTGCAGGAGATCTTGCAAAACGCCATTAAACATTCCGGGGCCAAACATGTAAGTATCCAGATAAAGGAGGAAGGTTTGCAATTATCCATTGCTGTTGCAGATGATGGCAGAGGGTTTGATGAAACCACCGTTCAGAAAAGTGTAGGTATATTGAATATCAAACACCGGTCTCGCTTATTAGGTGGTAATGCACAATGGCAATCTGCTATCGGCAACGGCACCCGGGTTACCATTCAATTACCTGTAAATCCAGCTAACTTATGAAAATCCCTATTGGCGTAGTAGATGACCACCAGTTGTTCCTGAAATCACTTAGCCTGATGCTGAAAAGTTTCAAAGTATATGATGTGGTTGTGGAGGCATTGAATGGCAGGGAACTGCAGGATAAACTACTGCAAACCAAAGTGATTCCTTCCATCATGCTGATAGATGTGAATATGCCTGAAATGAATGGTATGGAAACGGCAAAATGGATGACGGCCAATTATCCTGAAACCAAGCTGGTGGCCCTTTCTATGAATGATACAGATACTATTATCATAGACATGATCAAAGCCGGTTGCTGTGCCTATCTGTTGAAAGAAACACATCCGGATGAACTGGAAAAAGCATTGAACGAGATCAATACCAAAGGGTATTACAATGCCGATGCCAGCAATATCAATTTCCGCAGGTTATTACAATCCGAGAAAGAAGCGATCCAGCTGAATGAAAAAGAGAAACAGTTTCTGCAACATGCCTGTTCTGATCTTACTTACCGGGAAATTGCAGCACTCATGTTCCTGAGCGAACGCACCATTGATGGTTACCGCGAAGCTTTATTCGGAAAATTAAAAGTGCAAAGCCGGGTAGGACTTGCCATGGAAGCGATCCGGAGAGGATTGGTTACTTTATAATGTGCCGCTCTTATTTTAAACACATAGATCCTTAGGAAAAGAAGGTTAACATAGTTTTCATAGGTTGATGCTGTTGTTTACTGATAATACTCCCAAAGCAACTTCGATATTTTGCGGGTCAGTTCCCAGGCTTCATTATTTGTGGTCCAGCTTTTATCTGTATTATTCTTGGTGCATACACAAAAGATATAGCGGCATTTTTTTCCATTTACAAACAACACCTCGCTTCTACTGGCATCAACTGCACCGCTTTTGCTGGCAATGAATACATCCGATGGTATTTGAGAGATCGCTTCCTCATCCCAATAATTTCTGCCAAGCAAGCGAAGCATTTTTTCACTGGCCGCCGGGCTGATCACCTGTTTGTTTGCGATCTTTTCCATTAATGTAGCCATTTCTCGGGGTGTGGTTTGTCCCCAGCCATAGCTGGTACGGTTACTCTCCCTGCCTGGTGTTCGGCTGTTTACCCGGGTGTCTTTTAGTCCTAAACTATCCATCAGTTCATTAATGCGGGTACCGGTGCCGGCCAGGGATTGTAGCCAGAGGCTGGCTGTATTATCACTCATGGTCAACATCAGCATCATTACTTTACTTAACTCAATCTTTTCATTGGTTTTGAGGGAGCCCAGGATATCTTCTCCCTCATACAAGAGTGAATCTTTATAAATGAGCGGCTGATGATAGCGCAAACTGCCTGCTTCGATCCTGGCCATGATTCCGGTAAGGATCGGCACTTTAACCATACTGGCTGTTGGAAAAAGAGTATCGGCCTGAATAGCCACAGAACGGTTCTTTTTGAGGTCGTGTACATACACGCCTATCTCTCCATGAAAATCCCTGCATAAAGCAATGATCTGCTCCTGTAAATGTTTATCTGTTTTTTGGCTAAAACCTGATTGTGCGATCAAAAAACAGGCGATAAAAAACCATAGATGCTTCATAAAGTAAATATTATTACCAAGTTAGTTGATTTGATTGCAATCGGTTACCATATTAGATTTTTTTACAACACGCTTTTCGCTAAATTAGTGTTTGCTTAAGGATGAAAAAATCACAATTTCCTATTTAAAGACAGGCCCTTTTACATGCATATTCCAAAGCGATCATATGATTCCTGTTTGCTGATCATCTTTTTTTCGGTCTGTCTTTTTTTCTCATCCAAAGCTTCTGAAACACCTTTCCTGGCGCAGGCAAAAAAAGGAGTGATCGATCTAAGACAGGTTGATCTCAAAAAACAAAGTATCGCCCTGCATGGAGAGTGGGCACTTTACTGGAAGAAATTGCTGAAGTCTCAGGATTCCGCAAACAGTGCTGCAACATTTGTGAGTTTTCCGCAATTATGGACCAAAACCATCGTGAATGGATCTCCGTTGCCTCATACGGGTTATGCCTCTTATGCACTAACCGTGCTCTTGCCCAAACACACCCATAAACTGGCATTGGATGTACCGGATACCTATGCTTCTTACCGGTTGTTCATCAACGGAGAGCTTTTTGCAGACTCCGGTGTGCCGGATTCAACTGAAGAAAGAGCGGTACCCAAATGGTTTCAGAAAACACTTGAACTCAATACAAATTCAGATACAATTCATCTGGTATTACAGGTAGCCAATTACTGGCATTCGAAAGGTGGCCCGTATAAAGAGATCGTGATTGGCGACAGAGAGACCTTGTTTCATGACAGACAGGTAGATTCTGCTTTTGACCTGTTGCTTACGGGATGTTTATTCATGGGAGGTTTATTCTTTTTAGGATTATTTCTGTTTGGGCGGCATGATAAATCCATCCTTTATTTTGCCTTATTCTGCATTACGTATAGTTATCGTATGATTGGTGCAAGAAGTTATGTGTTGCACTCCATCTTTCCCGATGTACCCTGGAGCCTCACAGTACATCTTGAATATCTAACGCTTTTTATCAGTGTGGTCTTCTTCAGTCTGTATACGCATTATCTATATCCAAAAGATTCAAATAAGCTTGCCACAAAAATTGAAGTGTGGTCTTGTTTGACCTTATCGGCGATCGTGGTTGTTTTTCCCCCATCTGTTTTTACACAGTTGATCAACCCATTTCTGATCGTAATGTTCGGGGTGATCGGTTATGCATTTTATGTGTATGTGAAAGCCATGCGAAACAAGAGGCTTGGCGCTAATTATGCTTTGATCAGTACCGGTGTGGTTATGATAGTTTTTGTGGTGATCAACCTGCAGTATTTCAATATCATTTCTCCTCAAAAAGGAATCCTGTTTGTTGGGTATATCAGTTTCTTCTTCCTGCAATCGCTGATCCTCTCTTTCCGTTTTGCTTCAGCATTGAAAAAGGCCAAAGAGCAGGCTGAGCAGGGATTAAAGGCAAAGAATGAATTCCTGTCAACCATGTCGCATGAGATCCGTACCCCACTCAATTCAATATTGGGTATGACGCATCTGATCCTGCGCGACAATCCCAGAACAGAGCAGAAAGACCAGTTGAATGTATTGTTGTTCTCTGCGAATAATTTATTGGCGATTGTAAATGATATTCTTGACTACAATAAGATAGAAGCCGGCAAAGTGCATTTTGAAATGATCGATACAGATATTTCAAATGTGGTGAAGAATCTTGTTTCCGGTTTGCGCACTTCTGCAGAAGAAAAAGGAATTGAACTGAAACTGCATATTGATAAAGCATTACAATCTAAAGTTATCGGCGACCCTACCCGATTAGGACAGGTGATCACCAACCTGGTAAGTAATGCTGTAAAGTTTACCAAGCAGGGTTATGTGTTACTGGATATTAAGGTAGATAGCCAGACAGATGAAGAGGTTTCTTTAACCTTCAGCATAGAAGATACAGGTATTGGTATTGCACAGGAAAAACAAAAAGTAATCTTTGACCAGTTTACACAGGCCGACACTTCAACCTCACGCAATTTTGGGGGAACCGGCTTGGGACTGGCTATCTGTAAACGTTTGCTTGCATTACAGGGTGTTCCGTTAAAGTTGAAAAGTGAAGATGGCAAGGGTTCTGTTTTCTATTTCACGCAAAGTTTCCATAAGTCAACTACAGAAGAGGGAAATGCTGATGCTGTAACAGAACATATGCCAACAGAAGAAAGCAAACCCTTAACCGGCATATCGGTCTTACTGGTAGAAGATAATGAAGTGAATGTTTTAGTGGCCCGGAATTTTCTGGAGCGATGGGGTGCAACGATCGATGTGGCAGTTAACGGGCAGGAAGCTTTGGATAAACTGGATAGCAGCCGGCATAAGCTGGTATTAATGGATATGCATATGCCGGTAATGGATGGCTATGAAGCCACCCGCCGATTACGTTCCATGGGCATCACCATACCTATTGTGGCATTAACTGCCAGTCTGCCACGCGAAGTAGAAGACCGCGTAAAAAATGTAGGCATTACAGATATTGTGGTAAAACCATTTGTACCTACTGATCTTTTCCGCATTGTATTGCATTATACAGGTGTTCATCATTCAGCAACCATAAAATAAAGACCCGGTAATAACCAGGGTCTTTGTATAAATAAACGGTTGCGCTTTTTATGCCAGCAATACTCCCAAGGCAATTTTACACGGCTCTTTATGTATCAGCGGCGGAAACCGTTCTTGGCTAAAACATTAAAGTTTTGTTAAGGGCACATGTTTTGGGCAAAAACGGTATCTGATAGAACAGGAACAGGGGTGTTCCTCCTAAAACCAGCCAGCATGAAACATAAACAATCCTTAGTTATGGCCGCCTTGGTATGTGCCGCCAGTTTATTACAGTTCTGTTCAAAGAACGATACTACAATCGTCAGCTCTTCTTCCACAAACACCACCGTTACAAATACTGTTGGCACATTACAGTTACCTGCCACGGTATTCAATTACAGTAATGTCAGTTTCCCGGCACATATTGCCAATGCATTATCGGTTGTTGACAATACACCCTTAAATAACCCGATCACCAATGATGGTGCTACGCTTGGCAGGGTTTTATTTTATGATAAAATACTTTCGAAGAACAATACCATCAGCTGCGGAAGCTGTCACAGACCAGATATGTCTTTTTCGGATTCGGCCATCAAAAGCAGAGGATTTATTGGTGGACTTACCGCCAGGCATTCTATGCGTTTATTAAATGTGCGGTTCTACAGATCCGGCAAAATGTTCTGGGATGAAAGATCCAATACACTGGAAGACCAGGTTTTACAACCCATACAGAATACAACAGAAATGGGATTGACGCTGGATGAACTGATCTCCAAAGTATCGGCACAAACCTATTATCCTGCTTTGTTTCAAAAAGCTTTTGGCAACACAGATATTACAACTGATAAAGTATCTAAGGCATTGGCACAGTTTGTAAGGTCCATCGTAACTTATCAATCCAAATATGATAAAGTAAAACAGGGACTGGCCAGTTTTACCCAGGATGAAAGCGACGGCGAAACCCTTTTTCTTACCAGGGGGAATGTTACCTGCGCAGGATGTCATGCACCGCCCATGTTTCTTACCTCCAATCCGGACAGACCCTTTGCCTTGCAAGATGCAACAGACCGTGGTATCAATAACCAGGATCGCTTTAAATCCGGAAGTCTCAGGAATATTGCCGCTACCGGAAGTTATTTTCATAATGGAAGCGTAGCTACTTTAAATGATATGCTGGCCAGTAATATTCCGCAGCATGGTGTGGCTGCACAAGACAGGCAAAAACTACTTGCTTTTATGCAAACGCTCACAGATGTTACCACTATTGCAGATGTAAAATTTTCAAATCCTTTTAAATAATCCACTGGCAGGTTAAAAAACGGCGATCCGATGGGTCGCCGTTTTGCTTTACAAACCAGTAGATTCATTATTTATTTATGCAGTTTTGCCAGCAGAGGAATGTGCAGTTGCATTTTTTCCAGCGTAGATTTTTGTAAAAACTTTTTCAGGTGTTTATAAAAATGACTGTGATCGTAGTATCCAAAATGGGTATGATCAAATGTATCGGGTGAGAGCACCAATGCTTCCACCGCCTTACGAACACGCAGGATCTGTAATACATTTTTGGTACTGATGCCGGTATAGGTTTCAAAATACCGTTGCAATGTGCGGCTCGAAACATTGTATTGTGTTGCCAGTTCTTCAACCGACCTGCTGAAGTTGTTCTCCTGATCAAATTCAGCAAGAATCTGCGTTACAATCTGAACCGGTAAGAGGGAGCCGGAATATTGCTGAATCGTACCATTAAAATACTCCGACATTAATTTTACCCTTTCAGAAAATGAACCTGCCGCTTTGGTTGTTTTTATGATCGATACATCTGCCAGATAACTGAGCGGGAAAATGGATGCACGGTATTCGGCAAAATTGATCTTCTTTTCAAAAATAATAGGAGAGGTTTTGAACTTAACCCCAAAAAGCCGGTTACCGGGTTTATGAAAACATTCGATCACCTGCGATCTTGGGAGGAAACCGTCTGTTTTCATTGGAAATTTTTTGTCTCCTACCTGCATTACAAAGGGTGTTCCCAGATTGAGTAAATAGGTATATCCGGTATTGGGGAATAAAACATCCGAAAACCCTGATGGGTTTTGTTTCCATAAATGCCCGAAATCGGTTTCCCAGAAAAAATCGATGAACAGCGAAAGACTGCTTGCTGCTTTTTTCCGGAAATAATTCCGTTCAAAATGGTTGGTGTCTATAAACTCAATGTGCTGCATTGGCCTAAAATTAAAAGACTGCAAGGCATGTAAGACATAAAATACATGAAAGGCAGAATGGCCTGAGCAATAGCACCTCAATGTTGAACCTGTGAATCGTGTAAGATATGCCAAACCAAGAAAGACTAGGTTGCAGATACCTGCCAAAGCCGTATAGTTATTTACCTTTGTGACAGGTTTATTAATTTATAGAAATGAAGAAAGGCCTTATTTATATTTCCCTGTTTATCCTGTTAGTGAGTTCTGCCTGTAAGAGACAAAACCGCAGACTTTTTGCAAAAAAAATCCTGCCATCAACAGAAGTGGTTGTTGATGAATCAGCCCCATCCCGTGACTATTCAATCACGAAAGAGAACGCGTATAATGATCTGTTTCTTGACAGTATCTCTTTGGATACCTTTCTCAGGGAGAAGGTAACAGAAGACAGCATCAGTGAGAATATGCTGGACTTTTATAATGTTCGAAATTTTCAGTTTGCCTGGTTTGATTCAAAAGGATTGACCGAACAGGCCCTTGGATTTCGCAGTCTTTATAAGTACAAGACCGATAGTGTAAACAAACAACTGGATGCCAAACTGGATGCACTGTTACAACGCGAAAACATTATCGATCCCAAAGATCCATCCATAGTAAAGATCGAATTACAACTTACCAAACGTTTTGTAGAATATTCTTTATCAACCTTCAGGGAAACCGATCTGAACCACAAACATTTTGAAACTTTTATTCCCGTAAAAAAACAAGCGGTTCTTTTTCTTGCAGATTCCATTCTCTCAGACAGAAATAAAGAAGATGAAAAATATGCCTTCATTAATCCTTATTACCATGGATTAAAAGACCAACTGGAAAAATTTGTAGCGATCCATAAAAAGGGAGGATGGGATACCATACCCGTAAGCAAAACAAAATGGTTGACCGGAAAGGAGTACCCCGAAATGCGTTTAATAAAAAAACGATTAGCCATAACAGGAGAGTTAAAAGCAATAGACACAACAGCTTTGTTTACGCCTGAGCTTGCAGAAGCGATAAAAAAATACCAGTCCTGCCAAGGTATTACACCCGATGGTAAAATCACCGTTACTGTTATTCGAAACCTGAACGTACCTTCTATCATCAGGATTCAGCAATTGATCATTAATATGGAGCGTATGCGCTGGATGCCTGTGAACAAAGAAGGTAAACTGATTCTTGTTAATATTCCAGAATTCATGCTGCATATTACCGAAGGTGATAAACACGTTTTGCATATGCCTGTGGTAGTAGGTAAAGAGGGGCATAATACCACCATGTTCGCTGATGATCTTACCAATATTGTATTTAGTCCATATTGGAACGTTCCGCCAAGTATTGTTAGAAAAGAGATGCTTCCTGCCATGGAAAAGAACAGAAATTATCTTGCCAGGAACCATATGGAGATCGTTCGCTACAGCAATGGTTTACCTGAGATAAGACAAGTACCTGGTAGAACCAATTCTCTGGGGCGCGTGAAATTTTTATTTCCAAACAGTTTTAATATCTATTTTCACGATACTCCTGCCAAAGATCTGTTTGAAAAAGATAACAGAGCTTTCAGTCACGGTTGTATCCGCTTAAGTGATGCAGTAAAGATGGCCAACTATTTATTGGCTGATGTACCGGAATGGACACCTGAGAAAATTGAGGAAGCGATGAATAAAACAACCGAGAAATGGGTGGTATTAAAACAATCCATACCGGTGATTATTACCTATTATACTGCATGGGTAGATGAGAATGGGCTGCTCAATTTCAGGGATGATATTTATAAGAATGATAAAGAAGTTGCAGCAAAAATGTTTTCAGACGCTAAATAACTAATTGGCAATTAAAAAAAGACCCGCTCTTTAAGCGGGTCTTTTTTTGGCGCAGGGGTTGTGTTGCCACAACCATTATCTGATCTGATCCTATGCTTTCAATATTTTCGAATGCGAAGTATAATACTTATCCGGACTGTAAATAAACAAACATGATCCGTTCTTGATCTTCTCGATCACTTCTTTATAAATATTTGCAGGAAGTGCCGGACAACCCTGACTACGACCGATAAAACCCTGTTGGGCGATGATCGATTCGTCAACATAGCTGGCACTGTGCATTACAATACCTCTTGCTAAAGCATTATCATTGATGCCTTTTTCTTCTCCTTCCAAACGTAATGAAGTGCCATGTTTTCCGTTATAGGTTTCACCTGTAACATAAAAGCCAAGACTGCTCTTATTACTGTTCATTTTATTGGAGAATTCTGTAGCAACATTGCTTCCTGATTTTTTTCCATGAGCGGCATAGGTATGAAATACCAGTTCACCGCTGGCCAGATCGATCACAAACAAACGTTTCTTTCCTGATGGTAAACTGAAGTCAAGGATAGATAAAATATTATCTTTTTGAATTTTTCCTTCATCCAGTAATTTATGAAAGCCGGTTAAAGCATAATCAAAAGCCTGGCGTGATAAGCCTAACGCGCCTAATTCCAGGTTTTCATACAATACCGCTTTCTCGTCCATTGCCGGTTTGGCAGCGGTTTCAGCAGCCGGTGTTGAAGCGGGTTCCGGATTAACAAAAGCAAAACTCATGTATATCAACATACATGAAACAGCTAATACTCCGCAACTCCATTTCCTGATTTGTAATTTTTGCATTTTGCCCGTTTAGTAGTGAAAAAAATAGTTCGGGTCAGTTTTGGTAAACAGCAAATATAAGATTGTTACGGCTATAGCGCTATGATAGGGCGTAATACGGGGCAGCTTTAACACAAAAAAGCCAGCAGCTTTAACATATTAAAAAAAGGGGCAGTATAAAAATACCGCCCCGTCTTCGATTGCTTGCCATATAAAAACTAAAACAATAAATAAGAGGCCAAGGACGGAATCGAACCGCCGTAAAAGGTTTTGCAGACCTGCACCTCACCGCTCGGTCACATGGCCCTGTTTATTACTTACAAACTTTTACAAGCTCTTCAACTGTAATTAGTACAGCAAAGATAAGTTTAATTTATTAGTCTACCATAATAGTAGATTAATAAATTACGCATTTAGTAAACGTGCGCTGTTACCCTTCTCATTTCAGATGTATAGAGATAGTGTTAACTTGTGTTCATTCGAAAAAACATCCTGCTGTTCGTCTTGGTGATTCTGTTTATGAATTCACAAACCTGGTATGGACAAGCCGGTTCAAAAGAAAGTTTTTAGAGGAAGACCTGTAATGGGCAACTGATTCTCCGGCCGGGTTCCGGCAATTACAGCTTCCCTAAGCGGGAAGTTTATTCCAGGGGTTTATGTACACGGGCATCATTGATCAAGAAGGTATAGGCTTTTTTAGACCGGCCCAGATATTTACGCTTCTCTGCGGTTTTCTCTGCCACTCGGTGCCTCCGCGGTGAATGCGTTCTTTTTACCGCGGATGCGCAGAGAACGGAGATTTTTCGCGGAGTGTTTATACTTTTTAAGGGTGTAACTTATTCACGTCAATCTCCCCATTCAGCTTCATCCCTTAACTTGCACCCATGCAAGCGTACCTGGAAGGATTGAACGAGCCGCAAAGAGAAGCGGTAACACATTTGAACGGCCCACTAATGATCATTGCCGGGGCCGGAAGCGGAAAGACCAAAGTACTCACTACCCGCATTGCCCATCTCATGGCCAATGGTGTAGATTCTTTTAATATTCTTGCTCTCACTTTTACCAATAAAGCAGCCGCTGAAATGAAAGAGCGGATCGAAAGAATATTGGGTAATTCTGAAGCAAGAAATTTATATATCGGCACTTTCCACAGTGTATTTGCCAGGATTCTCCGGGCAGAAGCACAGAAAATTGGCTACCCTACCAATTTTACGATCTACGATACCGATGACAGCCGCTCTGTAATTAAAGCGGTGATCAATGAACTCGGTCTAGATGATAAGCAATACAAGCCCAGTGTAGTGGGTAACCGCATCTCTTCTGCAAAAAACGATCTTGTGTATCCTGCAGAATATGCAACCAATTACGCCATTCAGCAGGAAGACATGCGCTCTAACCGTCCGGCTATTGCCCAGATCTATGCTGCTTATGTAAGCCGATGTTTTAAAAACGGCGCAATGGATTTTGATGATCTGTTATTAAAAATGAACGAGATCCTGCAAACCATTCCGGAAGTATTGAGCAAGTACCAGCGTAAATTCAAATACATACTCATAGATGAGTACCAGGATACCAATGCCGTTCAGTACCAGATCACCAAACTGTTGGCAGCCATGCATGAAAATATTTGTGTGGTTGGTGATGATGCACAGAGTATCTACAGTTTTCGCGGGGCTACCATTGAAAATATCCTGCAGTTCCAGAAAGATTATGATGATGTGAAAGTAGTAAAGCTGGAACAGAATTACCGAAGCAGTCAAAGCATCCTGAACGTGGCCAATACGGTGATCAAAAATAACAAAGGACAGATCCCGAAAAATCTTTGGACAGAGAACAGCGAAGGTGAGAAGATCTGTCTGGTGCGTACCATGACAGATAATGATGAAGGAAAATTTGTAGCTGATACGATTCAGGAACAAAAACTGCGCAACCACTATTACAATCACGATTTTGCTATTCTCTACCGTACCAATGCCCAGAGCCGTTCTTTTGAAGAAAGTCTGCGGCGCATGGGAATCCCTTATCGGTTATATGGCGGGCAAAGTTTTTATACCCGGAAAGAAGTCAAAGATGTGGTTGCCTACCTAAAGATCATCATCAATCCAAGAGATGAGGAATCCTTAAAAAGGATCATTAATTATCCGGCACGAGGTATTGGCAAAACCACACAGGAAAAATGTGTGATCTATGCCAACGAACAGAACATTACCATGTTTGAAGTGATCTCCAGAGCAGCGGAATTTGGTTTTAAAGCAGGCACACTGGAAGCCTTACAGAATTTTGTAACCATGATCCGTTATTTCCAAAGTATGCTAACGGATAAGAATGCTTATGATGTTGCGGTTCAGGTAGGTAAACACACCAATCTGGTGAAAGAACTCTTTACCGATAAAACAACAGAAGGGCTGGCTCGATATGAAAACGTGCAGGAGTTACTCAACTCTATTAAGGAGTGGACAGAAAGTCCAAGTAATGAAGACGGAGAACTTGGCGATAAAACGCTGGGGTCATACTTACAACAGATCACCTTATTAACGGATGCGGATGATGATAAAGAAAATACCGATGTGGTAAAACTTATGACCATTCACGCCGCCAAAGGGCTTGAGTTTGGTTGTGTATTTGTGGGTGGGTTGGAAGAAACGCTTTTCCCTAGTGGCATGAGTATTAATACCCGCGAAGAACTGGAAGAAGAACGTCGCTTATTTTATGTAGCCGTTACCCGTGCCAAACAAAGGCTTTGGTTAACCTATGCCAACGCCCGTTATCGCTTTGGGCAGCTGGTACAGAATGAGCCCAGCCGATTTATAGAAGAAATGCCGGAAGCCAATATTGATAAAAGTTATGCCGGCGGCGGGGCACGCAATCTTGGTGCAGATTGGGGTGGCGGTTTTCAACGCAATTCCGGTTTTGGAAACGGCAATGCCGCATCGAATGCAGAAAGAAGATATGGTCCTCCCCCTTCTAAAAAACCGGAGTTAAGAAACACCAAACCCGAATACCTCCCCATCACTCCGCCATCTGCTAAAGTGGTTGAACACAAGCCCGCTGCAGACTTTGTTGCAAGTGATACCTCATCGTTGCAGGCCGGGCAAGAAGTAGAGCACCAGAAATTTGGTTTTGGCACCGTTGCCAAAGTGGAAGGATCAGCACATAATCCGGTAGCTACCATCCATTTTAAGCTGAATGGAGAGAAAAAGATCATGCTCAACTATGCGAAACTCAGAATAGTAGAATAAACAGTAACCCCTTAAGCCAATCTTAAGAATCTACTAACCTTTACTAAATATTATCGGGAGCAACTTTACAAAAAAGATCCATGCTCTCTTCTTCGCATTTACATGCAATGGTGATTCATTTTCCCATTGCTTTACTAATGGCCGGTTTCCTCTCGGAAATTCTTGCCTTATTTCGAAACCGATTTTTTTTCCATCAGGCTGCCTTTTATTTATTATTACTGGGAACATTGGGCTCAATCATAGCCTACGTAACAGGAAATGCGGCTGGTGAAGGTATGGAGGAAGGAGAACTGGCAAAAGCCATTCAGCTTCATGAGCAAGCAGCTACTTTAACATTATGGCTCACCGTAACAACCGCTATCACATATGTGTCTATTTACTTTTTTCAGGTAAAAAGAACCTGGACAAATGTTCTCTGTCTATTATTATTTACAGGTGTGATCGGATCGGTTGCCAGAACAGGATACCTCGGCGGGCAATTGGTATATAAACACGGGGCAGGTGTAGAATTAACATTACCCGATTTTTCGGGCAGTAGTGAAAAGTAAAACAAACGCATTTTTTTGGTTTAACTTACAGGTATGAGGATCTTATTGGCAGAAGATGAAGCAGCAATTGCCGGTTTTATTAAACAGGGACTGGAAGAGGAAGGCTTTGCTGTAGATGTAGCCTATAATGGTAAGATTGGCCTTGAATTGGCATTAGATAATCTTACTGAGTATGATGTGATATTACTGGATTGGATGCTGCCCGGCATCAGCGGCATTGAGATCTGCAGAAATATCCGAAAAATCAACAATGAAATTCCGATCATTTTTTTAACTGCAAAAGATACCGTAGACGATACCGTATTTGGCCTCGAGGCAGGTGCAAATGATTACCTGAAAAAGCCATTTGCTTTTGAAGAATTATTGGCACGTATTAAAGTATTACTGAGAAGTAAAACCGGAGAGCAAACTGTTTTTGAGTCTGGCGGCGTGTTGCTGAACACAGAAGTGCATAGTGTTTTTAAGAATGGCGAGACAGTAGAACTTACCCAAAAAGAATTTGCCTTACTGGAATATCTGTTGCGAAACAAAGGAAAAGTTTGCAGGAGAACCCGCATAATTGAAAAGATATGGGATATTCATTTTGATAAAGACACATCGGTGATTGACGTTTTTATCAACGCAATCAGGAAAAAATTAGATGACCCCGGTAACGACTCATTTATACAAACCATTCGTGGAGTTGGCTACAGGATTAATGACTAAACATAGTGAGATTTAGTTTTAAAAAAAGAATTGCATTTATAAATACAACTGCAGTGGCAATCACCATTGCAATTGTGTTTGTTGTTATTTATGAGGTTGTGTCTTATACATCCTATAAGCACCTGGATGTTGATATTGTACAGGAAAAAGAAGAGATCAATCATTCACTTACCTGGAAAGAAGATAGTGTAATCATCAATAAAATACCTGAATGGGAAGAAGCTGAACATAAAAAGGTAGAAGTAAATCCAACGTTCATTCAGATAGTAGATAATAAGGATAGTATGATCTTTAAATCTGCCAATCTGAAATCCAACCATTTTTTATTTAAGCCATCCAATGAAAGCGGATATTTTTATAACCAGATGATCGAAAACCAACGATTACGTCTGGGTCAATTTCCTATATGGAATGACAGAGGAAAAGTGATAGGACAGTTAACGATTGGTGTTTCACAACAGGAATCCTATATCGTATTAAACAATCTGTTGTTAATACTTTGTATTTCTTTCCCTGTATTGCTGGTAATCTTATATATGGTGATTTACCTTGCCGCATCACGGGCCATTGCACCGGTAAATACTTTAATACAGGCCGCATCTGGTTTTAATGATTCAAATATCAATAACCGTTTGCCCTTACCCGAGAATGAAGATGAACTTTATCAGCTAACCCAAACGATCAACGAATTACTGGGTCGCATAGAAACCAGCGTTCAACAGCAAAAACAATTTACTGCAGATGCGTCTCATGAAATACGAACACCTTTATCTGCCATACGTGGCAATCTGGAAGTGTTATTGCGTAAACAAAGAGAGCCTGTACAATATGAAGAAAAAATAAAAGAAGTGATAGGTCAGGCAGACCGTTTACATCTTCTTTTAGATCAATTATTGCAACTGGCCCGTTTAGAGGCAGGCACTGCAAAAAAAGAAAATGTGTTGCTTACAGATATTTTAGCAGTTTCTGCTGAAAAGTGGGAGAAGCAAATTATTGAAAAGAAGCTGACTTTTGATTGCACTATCCCTAAAGATACGATCGTAATGGCCGACCCTTTCTTTCTGCCAATCATCATTGACAACCTGATAGACAATGCCATAAAATACAGTCCCGGCAGCTGCAGGATCACTTGTATCTGGGATAAACCAAGCAACTGTTTCTCCATCATTAATGAAGGTCCGGGCATTACCGAAAACCAGATCCCACAGGTGTTTAACCGGTTTTACCGAACGGATGAATCCAGAAGTACACAGATACCGGGTAGTGGGTTAGGATTAGCTATTGTAAAAAAGTTATCCGACCTGCAACGTATTGTTATTTCCGTACAAAGCGTTCACGGAAAAACTACTTTTTCCTTACAGTTTCCTGCATAATCTTAAGACGAACTTAAGAAAGTACAAAGCCTGCACTTAGGGTGTAGGGGTAATCTTTGTGGAATCAATTCATCAAACCACATTACCATGAAAAAATTATTTCTGATCCCTTCTATGCTGTTACTGTTTACCGGTATGTTACTAACGGCATGTGGAAATTCAGGATCTGACGCAAGTCTTAAATCACCCACACTGAAAACAGCAGACTCCACTAAACCGGGTGAAATGAGTGAAACCGGAGAAAACGAACGCAACGAAGGAAAAAATGACGAGAAAGACGAAAAAAAATCAAATCAAAATCAAAGCAACATGACAAAATCTTCAGATCCTAAAATAAAAACGATCGAAAATATGCAGAACGCTTTTAAAGGCGAAACCACTGCCAGTGCAAAATATGCCGATTATGCAAAAAAAGCAGAACAGGAAGGTTATCACCAGATTGCACTACTCTTTAAAGCAGCTTCTACTTCCGAAAATATTCATGCCAATAACCACAAAGCCGTTTTACAGGAATCTGGTGCAGCGGTACCTGCTGTAAAGCCGGATTACACTGTTAAATCAACCAAAGAAAACCTGGAAGATGCCATTAAAGGTGAATCTTATGAAATTGACACCATGTATCCCGATTTCATAAAAACCGCCAATGAAGCAGAAAATCAGATCGCTTTGATCAGCTTGAACTATGCTTATAAAACAGAAAAGAAACACAAAGTATTGTACGAAACTGCTATGGCAGCTTTACAAAATGGTGCTGTAAAAACCTTACCTACTGTTTATTATGTATGCCCTACCTGCGGAAATACCTATGAAACAAAAGCACCTGCCCGTTGTGGTATTTCTATGACGCCGAGGGAAAAATTCATCACTATTCTATCATTATAAAATAAAAAAACATGAGCCAGGTACATTTGCATTTATTAATCACCCACCTGCCGGTGTTTGGATCAATATTAGGCGCTTTCGTATTAGGTTATGGATTATGGGTTAAAAATGATCATACTAAAATAGCCGCTTATCTTTTGTTTGTTCTATCGGCTATCGGAGCGGGTATTGCATATCTAACCGGAGAAGGGGCTGAAGAAGCCGTTGAAGACTTACCGGGTGTATCAGAAATGATCATGAAGCAACACGAACAGTTTGCGATGTATGCATTGATCAGTTTACTCATTTTGGGTGCTCTTTCTTTAGTGAGTCTATTCCTTACCTATAAAAAATCGGTTTTTGCAAATACTTTTTCACTAATAACCATGGTTGTTTCTTTGATCAGTTTTGCATTGGTAGCACAGACCGGTAATCTGGGCGGACAGATAAGACACACTGAGATCCGAACCGGTGCTGTTCAAAATACCACGGGTAGGGATAAAGATGATTAAACAGAACCCGCATGATAAAGCTTAATGTTAACCGGTCCGGTCACTATCTTTTATGAAGGGCCGGCCGGTTATACTTTTTAAGAAAATCCGTTGTTTTTAAACAGGTATTGTAATCGGGTGACAGGCTTAGAAGAAATAATCGGCATATCTTTATAAGACCCGATGACCTTTTAATACCTGTAATTTGAATACCTATCTATTATTGATCTTGTTATTATCATTATCTGCTGCATTTGCCTATATCAATCACCGGATTCTGAAAATGCCATTTGTGATCGGGTTGTTTTTTTTAACAACACTTCTTTCGCTTGTCATAATCAGCAGTAAGATCTGGGACACACACCACTATCTGCAAATTAAAAATTTAATAACCGGTATAGACATCAGCTCTATCATTCTGAACATCATGCTGGGTTTTTTACTTTTTGCAGGATCGTTTCATACAAGCTGGAAAGAGATCCGTAGTCAATTAAAACCGATCAGCCTGTTTGCCGGAGCCGGTGTGATTCTTTCAACCATTATTATTGCAGGACTGTTTTATGGCTTATGCCAGTTGGTGAGCGTGCCTGTTAATTTTATTTATTGCCTCATATTTGGTGCACTCATCTCACCTACAGATCCGATAGCGGTTTTAGGCATCTTAACAAAAGCCAACGTACCCAAAAAAATAGAATCCACCATAGTAGGCGAATCACTTTTTAATGATGGGGTTGGCGTAGTGGTCTTTATTGCACTCCTTGAAACCCTGCAGCTCGGAAATGATAAAATTGATTTCTCGCATTTTGGTATCCTTTTTCTAAGGGAGGCTCTTGGCGGTATTATTTTCGGTTTGGCACTGGGCTTTCTCCTGCATAAATTACTCAGGTCAATAGATAATTATGAAACAGAGGTGCTGCTTACAATTGCATTTGTAATGTCGGGATATGCCATTTGTACCTATTTACATTTATCCGGTGCATTAGCAATGGTAATTATGGGCTTGTTTGTAGGCAATTACAAAAAGGATAAAGCCATGAGTGATCATTCCTCAGACTATGTTCACAAATTCTGGGAGCTGGTAGACGTGATACTGAATGCGCTTCTGTTTATCAGTATTGCTTTTGTACTGGTAATGATAGAGTTTAAAACCACTTACCTGATAATCGGACTTTTCTCGGTTCTGATCGTTTTATTATCCCGGTTCATTATTGTATACCTCCCTTCTTTATTACTTCCCGGATTTACCGATATGAATAACAAAGAAGTCAAATTGATCGTATGGGGCGGGCTTAGAGGCGGGCTATCTATTGCAATGGTACTTTCCTTACCCGATATTGAAACCCGTCAAATACTGATCATTGCAACGTATACTTGTGTAGTATTCAGTATTTTGGTTCAGGGATTAACGATTGAAGGGGTAGCCAGGCGGTTTTCTAAAAAATAGAAGTCTAAGATAATGCTATAGTATACAAATATGTGTATTACCACCTCATCGTTTGCATGATCACCTGCCAGCGACCATTGCGACAGATCCAGGCACGCAGGTAATTGTCTTTTTTATCGCCAACCAGTACGGTTCCATACGTGTAAGCAAAATCTCTGGAAGAAGCCATGCCGCCGCTCAGTGATTGCAACACCGCCCCGTTCGGAACTGTTTTTAATCCAACGTTGATCTGTTCCACTCCTTTATAAGGTGTATGCCCTTCAATATGAAAAAGGCTTTCTGCGGCCAGAAAAGGTTTCCAGGCTTCTTTATCTCTTTGCTGTATGGCTTCATTCAGTTTATGGTCGTTCAGGAGAACATCCTGAAAATTGAACGTAATGATCTCTCCTTTGGGCAAGCTTAGCTGTTCAACGGATTTTATCGGTGCTGGTACACTATAATAAGTAACCCCAAGATCTGCCAGGTTTTTCCATTCGCCCCTGGGATTGATCTTCCAGATAGAAGAAAAACTTCCCTTATTCACGGGCGTGTCATTCCTGCTTTTCTCTCTGAATTCAAAAGGTCCTGCCGTAACACCCATGTCGCCCGAAGCGCTGATCACGGCAAAAGAAGGCCCCCAAGTTAAGAGAGCGGGACCGGCTTTCTGTTGCCGGAAAGCCTCTATTGCATTAACGGCGTTGCCTTGTCTGAAAACAACACCTGTACTATCCATAAAATTTATAAATCCCTCCTTGATCGTATGGGCCATGGTAAAAGCGGCGAAAGCTTTTTCTGCATTGATCAGGCCTTTAATGGTCTTTTGTGAAAATGCAGAAGAGGTCAAAAGCTGGCTAATGACCACCAGAAACATCAATTGTATTTTTCTCATTATATGATCTTTTTGCCGTTGTGATACCTATATATAGTATCCCTAATAGTGAAAACCCTAAATAAGACCGATGCTGCTTTTGTTATATAACGGGCTCCCCGCCCTACTGTATATAAATCATGCCCATGGCTGATTTTAATCATGTTTTAGCGCAAGGCACGGTGCTAATTTGGACCCTTAAAATTGACACTAAATTACCAGTTATGGAAACAACCCTGATACAAGGTAAGGAGGCGGCAGAAACCGCTTCCAAAAAAGCCACATCTGTGGCCATTATGGATGGCAATGAAGCAGCTGTTTACATCGCTTACAAAACAAGCGAAGTGTGTGCTATTTATCCTATCACCCCATCCTCTGCCATGGGCGAGTTTGCGGATGAGTGGAGCAGCGATCTCAAAGAAAATATTTTCGGCGAAGTACCCAAGATCATAGAAATGCAGAGTGAAGCCGGTGCCGCAGGTGCTATTCACGGTGCTTTACAGGGTGGCGCGCTCGCTTCTACCTTCACCTGTTCACAGGGATTATTACTGATGATCCCGAATATGTACAAAATTGCGGGCGAGTTAACCCCTACCGTATTTCATATTGCGGCGAGGGCATTGGCTACCCATGCTTTATCCATTTTTGGTGATCATAGTGATGTGATGGCTGTTCGTTCTACCGGTTTTGCCATGTTATTTGGCAATAGTGTTCAGCAGGCTCATGATATGGCTATGATCTCTACCGCTGCTACCTTAAGATCAAGTATCCCTTTTCTAAACATTTTTGACGGCTTTCGTACTTCTCACGAGTTGAATGAAGCAGATATCCTCTCAGACGAGATCATCAAACAAATGATCGATGTGAATGATGTGGCCCGTCACCGTCTCCGTTCCTTAAACCCTGAAAATCCTAATATCCGCGGTACTGCACAAAACCCGGATGTTTATTTCCAAAGCCGTGAGGCCTGTAACGAATACCACTGGAAAGTGCCCGAGATCGTAGAGTCTACCATGCAGAAGTTTGAGCAACTTACCGGCCGCGCTTATAAACTGTTTGAATATTATGGACATCCCCAGGCAGAAAATGTGATCATCATCATGGGCTCAGGCTCAGGTGCTGTTCAGGAAACCGTTGACTACCTGAATAAGAATGGTGAGAAAACCGGTTATCTCCATGTACACCTGTATCGTCCGTTCTCTGTAAAACATTTTATAGGAGCTTTACCAAAATCTGTCAAACATATTGCCGTTCTGGACCGTTGCAAAGAAACCGGTGCAATCGGTGAACCTTTATACATGGATGTGATCAATGCATTGCATGCAGGATGGGAAGGCACTATGCCTTCAGTGATCGGTGGCCGTTATGGATTGGCTTCCAAAGAATTCAATCCCGGTATGGTTAAAGCCGTATTTGATGAACTGAAAAAAGACAAACCTAAAAACAGCTTCAGTATTGGTATTGAAGATGATGTTACCCATAAGAGCCTTGCGTACGATAAACATTTTTCACTGGAAGACCAACACCTTTTCCGTGGCCTGTTCTTTGGCCTGGGTGCCGATGGTACGGTAAGTGCCAACAAGAACACCATTAAAATTATTGGTGATGTAACCAATAACCACGTACAGGGATATTTTGTTTACGACTCAAAAAAATCAGGCTCTCTTACGGTATCGCACCTGCGTTTCAGCGAAAAACCGATCATGTCTACCTACCTGATCAATGAAGCTAATTTTGTTGCCTGTCACCACTTTCAGTATTTACAGAAATACGATATCCTGAAAGATGCACAACATGGTGCAACTTTCTTACTCAATGCACCTTTTGCCACTGAAGATGTTTGGCATAACCTGCCACGCAATATCCAGGAAGAGATCAAAGAGAAAGAATTGAAACTCTATGTGATCAATGCTTCCAAAGTAGCCAAGGAAACCGGCATGGGTTCACGCATCAATTCCATTTTACAAACCTGCTTCTTTGCCATCTCTAATGTGATGCCAAAAGAAGAAGCCATCAGCTATATCAAAAAAGCCATTAAGAAATCTTATGGCAGAAAAGGTGAGGCAGTGGTGCAGAAAAACTATGATGCGGTTGATAAAACACTTGAGAACCTGTCATTGGTTGATTATACTTCACTCACTATCGGAAACAAAGAATCTGAACCGGCCATCTCAGGTAATGCACCTGATTTTGTACAACAGGTTTTGGCTAAGATCATCGCAGGCGATGGTGATACCCTTCCGGTTAGCGCATTTCCGGCAGATGGGGCTTATCCATCAGCCACCACCCGTTATGAAAAAAGAAATATTGCCGAACAGGTTCCCGTTTGGGATCCAAGCCTTTGCTCTCAGTGTGGTAAGTGTTTCTTTGTTTGTCCGCACGCTGCTATCCGTCCGAAAGTATACGATAACGAATTGCTGAAAGATGCACCCGATTTCTTTAAACATGTGGCACCGATCGGTAAAGAGTTCTTTAAAGAAACCGAATCCTATACTTTACAGGTAGCCGTTGAAGATTGTACCGGTTGTAATCTTTGTGTTGAGGTTTGTCCTATCGAAAGTAAGACCCAACCCGGCCACAAAGCCATCAACATGAATGATGTAATACCTTTGAAAGAAACCGAAAAACAAAACTGGGATTTCTTTATTGGTCTACCTGATATTGACAGAACCAGGGTTAACCGCAGCACTGTAAAAGGTTCTCAGTTACTGGAACCTTTATTCGAGTTCTCCGGTGCCTGCAGCGGATGTGGTGAAACACCTTATCTGAAATTACTGACCCAATTGTTTGGCGACAGGATGATCGTTGCCAATGCAACCGGTTGTTCTTCCATCTTTGGCGGTAACCTGCCCACCACGCCATGGAGCAAAAATGCACAGGGACTCGGACCGGCCTGGGCCAATTCCTTATTTGAGGATAATGCAGAGTTTGGTTTAGGTATCAAACTGGCAACTGATATGAAACGCAATTACGGACTCTCATTGCTGAAAACATTGCGCGATGATGTGGGTGCGGAACTGACCGATGCGATCGTAGGAAATGTGGAAGCCAATGAAACCGAAGTGATCCAGCAACGTAAAAATGTGAACGAATTAAAAAACCGTTTACAGAATATCAATAAGCCCGAAGCACGTTTATTAAACCAGGTAGCCGAATTCCTCGAACACAAATCCATGTGGATCGTGGGTGGCGATGGCTGGGCTTATGATATCGGCTTCAGCGGATTGGATCATGTATTGTCAACCGGCGAAAACGTGAACATACTGGTACTCGATACAGAAGTGTATTCCAATACCGGCGGACAAAAATCCAAATCATCACCCATTGGTGCCAGTGCCAAATTCTCTATCAAGGGAAAAACAACCGGCAAGAAAGATCTTGCCATGCAGGCCATTGCGCATGGAACTGCCTTTGTTGCAGAGATCGCCATGGGTGCCAATGATGTTCACGCATTAAAAACCATTCTGGAAGCAGAAGCCTATCCCGGACCATCTATCATCATTGCTTACAGTCACTGTATTGCTCACGGATATGATATGTGCCATGGTTTAGACCAGCAAGAGCTGGCTGTGAAAACCGGTTACTGGCCTTTATTCCGTTTTAACCCGATGAAAGAACAGGGACAACGATTTGTGTTAGACAGCAAAGAACCTTCTGTTGCACTGGATGAGTTCATGTATCACGAGAATCGTTTCGCTACCATTAAAAACAATGACCCAGATAAAGCAACAGAATTCTTAGCACAGGCTAATGATGGAATTAAGCAACGCTGGGACAGAATACAGGCATTAAAAGCCTTATAGATCGATTGCGTACTAACCCATAAGGGGGAATCTCACAAGAGGTTCCCCTTTTTATTTGGCGTAAATAAGGTGAATGATTTTTTACTTGCCGTATTGCCTGTAAACAGCAAATGGATGGCAGATCCCGCAGGTAAGCGAAATGTACAATTGAAACAAAAAGGTAAAAACAGCGGTAATCAGATCTAACGCAGTACTACTGCACTTTCGTTTTAGGGATACGGGCCAATTCTCTTTTTTTTACCCAGATCAATTGATGATCTTGTGTTGAGGCCTTGGTTTCGTTGATATGTAGCAGTGATTCTTCTTTTCCTCCGGCCAGCACTGCCAGCATAAGTGAGGTGGAAATGTATTTTCCTTTCATAGAGTTGGATTGTTGTGAATCTATTCGTTATAAATTCTACCGCAAAGTTAGAAGGCTTTAATCACCAGATATATGATTTTTCGCAGGAAACTAAAGGAAACCGTTCGGTAAGTATAAAACGATTTTTGGGTCGATCTTATTGCTGCAAAGCCTTGTTTTCCGTATCATTTTACAAAAAAGAAATACAACAACAGGTTGATTTTTAGCCAGAATTTTCGATATCCGAAAAATATAGGGTCGATTTAGGCCAGATTAACCCCATGCGGCCCCGCTCTGGGCTGGTTTTAATTAATTTTGTGCCTGAAGATAAAAGAACGCATTATGATACAAACAGGCAACCCGGTGATCAGCATCTACACCGAAATGACACCTAACCCGGAAACCATGAAGTTCGTGGCCAATAAATTATTGTACCCGGGTAAGAGCATTGATTTTGCAGACGAGACCCTTTCTGGTCCATCGCCTTTGGCAAAAGAATTGTTTAGTTTTCCTTTTATCAAGAGTGTATTCATTGCCAGCAATTTTGTTACCCTTACCAAAACTTCCGACACAGAAGATTGGCAGGATGTGATCCCTGCCATCAAAACCTTTTTGAAAGACTACCTGGAGAATGGTGGCATGGTGGTAAATGATGAGGAAGTAGCCAAAGTAAA
Organism: Chitinophagaceae bacterium; assembly: GCA_947455605.1. Classification (GTDB taxonomy): domain Bacteria; phylum Bacteroidota; class Bacteroidia; order Chitinophagales; family Chitinophagaceae; genus Sediminibacterium. The sequence goes on along the minus strand of CANGOX010000006.1, from coordinate 12,172 downwards.
ACAGGAAGCCAGCAATACGGTAAGTGCAGATGATGATGATATTGTAAAACGTGTAAAAGAACTGCTTGAGAATTATGTAAAACCTGCAGTTGAAATGGATGGTGGTGCCATCCAATTTAAAAGCTATAACGAAGGGGTTGTAAATCTAATGTTACAGGGAAGCTGCAGCGGTTGCCCTTCTTCCATGATCACCTTAAAAGCGGGTATTGAAGGAATGATGAAGCGGATGATTCCCGAGGTAAAAGAAGTAGTGGCCGAGGCCGAATAAAATAGTTGTGAGTTGAATTAGTAAAATGTCCCGTTTAATAGCGGGACATTTTTGTTTTACTCCTTTCTCTTTTTTCTTCGTTTCTCTCTTATTGAAATCAGGAAGTTCCGTTAAGAGAAAGACATAAGAAAATGAGTGTCTTGCAGCTTTAAAAAACAGCTCAGCCCGTTCTCGTTGTTTTCATTTGCGAAGTCTTTTTTATATCTTTCCATACATCAAGCCTGCTATATGAATAAAGAACAGATCGCTGAATTACTGCACACCTATCATGGACATTTTATAGACCGGCTCCGTGAAATGAATGATGCCAACTTCTGTTATGCCCCCGAGGATAAATGGAGTGCCGGGCAACAATTGGATCATATCATCAGATCGGTAAGCCCTGTAAACATGGCTATGCGGCTACCAAAATTTGTTTTGAAATGGAAATTCGGAACTGCCTACCGCCCTTCTAAAACCTATGAGCAACTGATTGAAAAGTATAACAGCAAATTACTGGAGGGTGGAAGGGCTTCCGGTCGTTTTATTCCGGCTGTGATTGAGGCAGCCAACAAAGAGTTGCTGCTTACAAAATTGAGTACCCTTGTAAACAAACTCTCACGCATAACACAAAAACACAGTGAAGAAGCACTGGATCAATATGTTTTACCACACCCATTGCTGGGCAAGCTAACCCTGCGAGAAATGTTATACTTCACAGCATACCATGTGGAACATCATAGACAATTGGTTGAAAAAGGGTTAGAACAGAAATGAAAATTGAATCCGGCAACGCGGGAATGATTGAATGTTGAACTACCTTAGTTGCTTTCATCTTCTTATCAGCTATATGAAACAGGCTTTTTCTATTTTTCTAAGCAAACATTGGGATGCATTGCTTGCTTCGGTTGCCGCCTGTCTTTTTATATACTATTATACGCTTCACAGCGGTATTGGCATTTCGCCTGATTCGGTGATGTACCAGACAACGGCTATCAATATTCAATCGCATTTTTCTTTTACTGATTTCAATGGTGTACCAACCGTTGATTTTCCATTGGGATATCCTTGTTTTCTGGCTTTGTTTTCCTGGATCAGCCGTTTAACGGTTTTACAGTTGGTTCCTGTTCTCAATGCGGCATTATTCAGCGGGGTGATCATTCTTACAAGCATTATTATTGAGGGATATCAAAACAGGTCTTCGCTCTATAAAATATTGATACTCGCGGCACTGGCCTGCAGTCCCTGTTTACTGGAAGTGTATTCCATGCTTTGGTCTGAGACCCTGTTTATTTTTCTGAGTCTGTTATTTGTGGTGGCTTACCGTAATTATTTTCGATCACGAAGTTATTTGCAGCTCTTACTGGTTGCTTCGATTGCGGCCATGGCTTTTGTAACACGCTATGCCGGAATCACTTTATTGGCTGCCGGTGGATTTTTGTTATTGTTTGATGGCGAACTGGGGATGGGCAAAAAAATAAAACAGTTGGTGTTTTTTACTATGATCAGCTGTTCGCTTGTAGCCGCTAACCTGATCAGAAATTCGCTGGTTGCCGGACATGCAACAGGTGTACGCGAAAAAGCGATCCGTTCTTTGATGGATAACCTGAACCAGATTGGCGGTACTTTATCAGATTGGCTTCCTTTTTTAAAGGGGCATGAAATATTGGCCACTATCCTATTTATCCTGGTACTGCTATTGGGCATCTGGCAATTATTTTACCGTACATTTCAGCAACAGTATTTTGCCGCTTACGAAACCATTATAGCTTGTCTTTTTGTGGTGTATGCATCCTTTATGCTCGTGATCGCTACAATTTCAAGATTTGAAAGTCTGAGCAGTCGTTTATTATCACCCATGTACATTCCATTACTATTGGTTGGCAGCAGCTGGCTGGTAAAGAGCATCCGGCATTCATACAGCATAAAACGATATACAATTTTAGCTCTTGTCTTGTTTTGTTATACCGGTTTTCAATACAACCAATATCGTTTAAATGCAGAAGCCTGGGAAGGTATTCAGGATGCAGGCATTCCCGGGTATACAGAAAACCCCTGGGTTCATTCTGCTACCATGGATTATATAAAAAAACATAAAACCCTGTTTTCCGGACCTGTTTATTCAAATTCAAACGATGCTGTTTATTTTCTAAGTGGTGTACACGCAATGGCACTTCCGCATAAAGAAATACAGTCTGAGATCGATATACTTTTACAAAAGCCTTCTTTCCGGCTGGTATGGTTAATTGATGGCGAGAATCCGGACCTGGTAAATCTCGAATTCATTAAACAACACAAGAAACTTATATCTGTTCAAACAATGGAAGATGGTGCTGTCTATCTTTTTTCTGACAATACCAACTCTCACTGATAGTTTGAAAGCCGCGGTGGTTTCTGTAACTTGATCAAAATTTGATCCATGTTACGTACCTGCTTATTGTGTATTGTAGTTCTGAGTATTACCAACAGCTTTTCGCAAAGTCCTTCTCTTTTTAGTGTAAACAAAGACAGTACAAAATTTACACTTACCATAGCCGGTGCCTCACACCTGGCTTCTTTGCCGTTAAAATGTATGCAGCAACAGTATCCCAATAAGATCAATCATACAGCCCTTAGCGATAGTGATCAGGTATTAACGCCTATCCAACAACACCCTGCTTTTTATGGTTGTTTCGACTGGCATAGCAGTGTTCACGGACATTGGATGCTGGTTCGCTTATTAAAAGATTTTAGTAACCTGCCGGAAGCAAAACAGATACGGGAGTCGCTCTCAAAAAATATCAATCCCTTAAATATTACGCAGGAGATAAAATATTTTGATGGGGCAATGGCCAAAAGTTTTGAGAGAACCTATGGATGGGCATGGTTATTAAAATTGCAGCAGGAACTCTTAACATGGAACGATGCAGATGCCATTAAATGGCGTACTGCATTACAGCCTTTTTGTGATACCGTTGTTAAGATCTGGATGAAATACCTGCCTAAACAAACCTATCCCAACCGCACAGGTGTACACCCGAACACCGCATTCGGGTTGGTGTTTGCTTTGGATTATGCAAGAACAGCGGGCAATAAGGTTTTTGAAGAAGCTATCGTACGTTCAGCCAAACAGTTATACAGCAAAGACAAAAATGCACCTACTGTTTGGGAACCCGATGGTACTGATTTTCTTTCGCCTTCATTAGAAGAAGCAGACCTGATGCGGAAAGTTTTACCAAAAGAACAATTCCTTCCCTGGTTCAATAACTGGATCTCAAATACATCTTTACAACATCTTACACAACTTCCTGTTGTATCAGACAGAACAGATCTGCAGATCGTTCATCTGGATGGTTTGTGTTTCAGCAGAAGCTGGTGTATGAAGGGGATCGCACAACTTTTACCCGCTGGTGATAAACGAAAATCATTGCTGATCCGTTCTGCCATCAAACACCTGAATGCCAGTTTACCCAATGTAGTGAGTGGTAGTTATGGCGGTGAACATTGGTTGGCAAGTTTTGCAGTGTACGCGTTGATTAATGAGTGAATGACTGAATGAGTGAATTTTATTAAGGACGGGCGTTAATTTCATTGGCTATTTCCTACATTTAATAATGGATGCAACAACGATCTACCATCAGTTCATCACTGGCATACAGCAAACGGGCCCTGTTGAATTTATTGCTGTACTGGCAGGTATTGGCAGTGTGTGGTTTAGCCGTAAGGAAAATATTCTCGTGTATCCTGTTGGGCTGGTAAACACCATCTTCTATATCTACCTCAGCATTAAAGGTAATTTGCTCGGAGAAGCCAGTGTTAACTTGTATTACACTATCATGAGTATCTATGGCTGGATCTTGTGGGCGAAAAAAGACAAACAGAAACAGGAAGCCATTTTGCATATCAGCCGTAGCAGCCGTAAAGAATGGATACAGCAATTGTTGTTCTTTGGCTTTTTTTATATCTCTATTTTTGCCTCACTCACCTGGGCCAAACAGGCATTTGCACCCGAAGCTATCCCCTGGGCCGATGCATTTGCCAGCGCCACCGCTTACACTGGTATGTGGCTGATGGCCAGAAAAAAAGTAGAAAGCTGGATCTGGTGGATCGCAACAAATTTTGCTTCTATACCGTTATACTTTATCAAGGGATATGTGTTTACGAGTGTGCAGTTTGTAGTGTTGTTGGTGTTGGCAATAGCGGGGTTGGTTGAGTGGAGGAAAAGAGTAGCAAATAATTTACATAAAACTGTTTTGTAAATAATACAATTGAAAGATTTCCCATCCTCGCTCTGCGAGGATGGGTGCCCGAACGGCATAGTGAAGGGCGGGGTGGTAAAGAAGTTTGTTTAGTGCACAAGTCAAAAACCCCTCCGTCCCGGCAATGCCGGTACACCTTCCCTGGGAGGGGAGGATTCTTTAGCGTAGATTAAGAAATATACATGATCAAAAAAGTCGTCATCATCGGCCCGGAATCAACCGGCAAAAGCACTTTATGCGAATTGCTGGCGCAGCATTATGGTATGCAATGGTGCCCTGAATTTGCGAGAGAGTATTTATTAACCAATGGTACGGAGTATACGTATGATGATCTGCTCACGATCGCCAAGGGGCAGTTGGCCATGGAAGATGAATATTCGGTATCAGTAAACAGCCAATGGTCAATGGTAAATGAACGTACCTGGGTAAACCCACATTCGCTTCATACCACAAAGAAACCACCGCTGTTGTTTGTAGATACAGATATGCATGTAATGAAAGTATGGTGCGAATATGTGTTTGAGAAATGTCACCAGTTTATACTGGATGAAATTGTTAACCGGAAATATGATCTCTATCTTCTCTGCAATACAGACCTTCCATGGGTAAAAGATGATCTGCGTGAATATCCTGATGAAGGGGTGCGGAAAGAATTGTTTGCTATCTACAAAGACATCCTCATCAACCAAAATGTTCCCTGGGTGGAGATCAGCGGCAGCAGCTATGAAGATCGTGTACTGATGGCGATTGCAGCTGTTGAAGAATATCTTCATTGATTTTCTCTCTGAAACTCCCTGTTTCTGTGACCTCTGTGTGAAAAATAATGCAGCTGAAGTGGGGTTATCTTTCAACACAAAGGCCACAGAGGTACACAGAAATTTATTTGATCAGCGCCTGTATGTCTTCATCATCTTCAATATTATGCATCTCACGAAGGATCTGCGGGTAGCGCCATCCAACACGGCTGCTCATAGGCTTAACAGAAAATCTTTTAGGATTAGGTAAGCAGGCTATGATCATAGCAGCTTCTGCACGGCTCAGGTTCTTTGCCGATTTTCCGAAATATTTTTGTGAGGCGGCTTCAATACCAAAAACACCGGGACCCATTTCTATTACATTCAGATAAACTTCCAGAATTCTTTTCTTCCCCCAAACCCATTCGATCATTTTGGTAAAATACATTTCGGGTACTTTACGGATATAACGGTCAATACTTCCGCCCTGCCATAAAAAAACATTCTTGGCCACCTGTTGTGTAATGGTGCTCGCACCACCGCCTAAGGGGATCTTGGTTTTCTTTCCTTTCTTTTTTGGTTTCAGGCTATGTTCTATCGCATCCCAGTCAAACCCCCCATGATCCGGAAAAGCCTGGTCTTCGCTGGCAATGGCAGCGAGTTTTGCATTGGATGATATTTGATTCCAGCTTACATAATCCCTCTTCAATCCATATCCAAAAAGATTGGTGATCTGTGTGATGGTAATGGGTGGCAATAACCAGATACAGATAATAATATAAACAAGGGAGGAAACAAAACCCCAGAGCAGGATCCGTTTTGTAAAATGCCAGGTTTTTTTGAGTAGCGGTTTGAATTGCATGTAAGGGCAAGATACTAAAACCGCCTGTTGAACTTTGTGCAGAAGAAAAAAATTATTGTTTTGGCGTTACCATGGCAGTATGAATGGTTGCCATTGTATACTTCTTACCTATTATAATATAGGTTTTATGACTTGCCCTCAAAAGACTGCCTACAACAAAAACACCGCCAGCAATACCCAGTCTGGTAAGGTTAGCCGAACTAAATACCTGTTCATTATGTATGAGGCTGTTGAAAATATTGAGGAATATATAAGCCCCGCTGCCTAATTGAAACAGAACACCATTACTGAATAAACCACCACCAAAATTACGTCTGGGCATTCCATAGATCTCATTTACGTGCAGTTTAAGTAAACCCAGTTTGGCTGTATCTATCCTGGGGAAGCCAAAAGCATCCGGTATGGTTCTTACTACAATCTGTTCCATAAGGATGGAATCATTGCGTACCGTTTTTACGATCCCCTCTATCCATTGTTTATTGCTGAACTGAAAATTGATCACACTGCCGGGTATCCAGGTTTGTATCACCTGGTTCTTTTGTTTCATCACCAACAGATCACTTTGTGAGAAGGATTGGTTCAAACAGAAAAAAAAGAATACAATAGTTAGCAGTGGTTTCACCATTCTAAGGTAAGGGATGGTTTTGATTCGGCAGCTAAGGAAGTGTGAATCGTGAGTCGTCAGTCGTGAGTGAGTTTCGGAGAATGCGTATTTTACATCGTTGAACTTGTTCTACTCACTACTCACGATCAGTGCTTTATCTGATCTCCATACGCCAAAATCCCCCAGCAAAGTGCCACACCAAATCCTATCAGGATAATTCCTGAGATCCTGTTGATGGTAACCAGTATTTTGGGTGTGAGTTTTGAACGGACTCTTGATGCCAGTGCCACTTTCGCAATATCCGTAAGTAAAACAAATAGCAGGCAGGTGCCAAACACAATGGCGCGGTACTCAAGTGGGTGCGGGGCTGTCTGCGAATCGGCAAGAATGGCTGCCGTCCAGGCAAACCAGAAAATGAACACACCAGGATTGAGGATATTGATAAAAAAACCCGAGACAAAAAGTCCTACGAAATGATGGGCTTTAAAATTTTTTTCAATGATATTGTTGTCCTCGTCGGTCTTTACTTTTTTAAAGAAGAGTGTGTATATCCCCATCACCACTAAAAAGATACTTCCTGCCACAGCAATAAAAGTGCGGTGATTGAGTGCCTGGTTAAATAAACCGGTAAAAAAATTACAGATCAACACCAATGTGATATCGCTTACCGAGATGCCTGCTACAAAATAATAACCGGCTTTGTGACCGTGATTAATGCTTTGTTTGAGAATAGCAAAAATGACCGGGCCAACAGAGATAGCCAGAAATATACCTAATACCAATCCTTTCAGCAGGGGAGCAATCATCAGAATAGTCGGTTAAAATGATACCCGAAAGTAAGCCGTAATATTTAGAATTCATCGTTTGTTAGTACTCTCTGGGGTTATCTCTGCCTCCCTTGTTCTAGGTAGTGATAATTGTATTTTCAACTTGCCTGCTCTTTTCACCGCAGAGAAAAGGAGACGGGGAGTTTATGCAGAGATGATCATTTCAGGATGGTGGCTGAGATGATCTTATCTAGCCCGGGGAAAGCCTTTTCAAAATAGCCATTGCCATATTTATACAAAGAGTCCTGTATCATTGCCGGCTTCTTACCATAGCGGCTGTTTAGCCGTGCAATCACATCCAGGCCTTTGACTACTTTACCAAAGGGAGTATATCCTTTTACGCCATTGCGGAAAGCAGTATCCAGCTTTGCATTATCTGCTATGTTGATGAAAATTTGCGTGGCCCTGTCGTTTGTTCCGCCTCGGGCAAAAGAGAGCGTGCCCTTACTGTTTTTTTGAAGTGCAGGCTCATCAGATAATTTACGCGGATCCCAAAACCGGTTGGCCGCATAATTGGCAGATATGCCAAACTGCACCACAAAATCCGGTTCTACCCGAAAGAATAAAGCATTGGAAAAAAAGCCGGATTTGATCAGTTGATAGATCCTGTCGGCACCCATGGGCGACCATTTACGGTACACTTCAATAATAAAATCTCCTTTATTGGTTTTAAAGGAAGCAGAAAATTTTTCGGGGGCTTTTACCTTAAGAACAGAAAGATCCGGAGCCTGTGCATACAGGAATTGAAAGGATAACAACAAGTAAAAGAACAAAGCTCTTTTCATGATCGCCATATTATACAGTGGGCGATTTTGCCTGCTCTTTTTGAAGAAACGCCTGCCAATCTTCCAACATCTGACCTTTCAATACACGGGGAAATTTATGTTGTCCGCCCACTTTTCCTTTCGACTGCATAAACTCCATGAATTGCTTTTCACTTAAAACGGTAAGGATCACTTCTTTTAAAGCACTTTTTCTTTCAACTGCATAATCATCGTTCAGGTCTTTCAACTTATCATCAATGAGTTTACCCAGCTTTACACTATCTACCTTATCATCGCAGGCTACATACCAGTGGTGTGCAAAGAAATTACCATAGGGTACGCCGGCAACTGTAAATTCCGGTACACATACATTCAATTCTTCGCTGGCCAGTTGGATGGCGTGGTTCATATTATCTACACTTAAATGCTCACCCACCAGACTTAAGAAATGTTTGGTACGGCCCGTGATCACGATCTCACATTTTTCTTTGTCGGTAAAACGAACCGTATCGCCTATCAGGTAACGCCAGGTGCCGGCAGATGTGCTGATCAGTAAGGCGTAATCTCTTCCTTCTTCTACTTCATGTATCATCAGGGCTTCAGGATCATTGACCATTTCACCATCGGCATCAAAATTCTTTTCATCAAAGGGCACAAACTCCATAAAAATATGTTCACCTGTTACCAGGCGCATTCCTTTGGCATATTGTCTTTCCTGGTAAGCAATAAAGCCCTCACTTGCCAGATAGGTTTCTATATAAGTGATCGGTTTACCCAATAATTTTTCAAACCCTTTTTTATACGGATCAAAACTCACACCGCCATGCACAAAGAAGGCCAGATTGGGCCACATTTCGTGGATATTATTCAGTTTGTATTTTGCGATCACCATTTCCATGCACATCTGAATCCATGCAGGCACCCCGATCAAAAAGCCGATATCCCATTCAGGTGCTTTTTCTACGATCTCTTCAAGTTTTTTATTCCAGTCTTTTTGTTTGGCGATCTTTTTGCCGGGTTTATAAAAAGGCTGAAACCAGAACGGTGCCTTCTTAACCGTGATACCACTCAAATCGCCTGCATAATAACCCGGGCCCTTTTGAAGATCGGTACTGCCGCCAAGTGTTAACCAGCCTTTACTGATGGAACTGAACGGTATATCCTCATAGGTACGCAGACTGAGCAGTTGCTTTACCATTACGATCTTATTTCCGCGGAGCAGGTCGTTGGTAATAGGAATGTATTTACTGGCCGATTCGCTGGTACCGCTGCTCAAGGCATAGAACTTGATCTTTCCGGGCCAGCAAACATCGGGTTTACCTTCGATGGTCTTATGCCACCAATCTTTGTAGATCTTATTGTAATTAAACGTGGGAACCAGTTCCTGAAAACGTTTGCCGGGGTGTTTGCTCAATAGAATATCATCAAAGTGATATTGTTGTCCAAATTCAGTAAACCTGGCTTTTCGCAGCAGTTTCTTCAGCACTTTGATCTGTTGGCTCCGCGGGTTATTTTGCGGGAGACGCAGGGCTTTTAAGATCGTATTCGGAAGCTTGATATCAAGAATCGCCATCGTTAGATGCAGGGGTTTAGAAAGGGCAAAGCTAAAACAAATGGCCGTAATAATGGCGTGTTTTAACAGTAGCCCGGTTATCCGAGTTGTTGGTAATATTGAAAAACCAGCTGCAGATCGGGCCACCAATCATACTCTTTTGCATAGAGTCTGTCTGCTTTCTCCAAAACAGTTTCGGGAAAACCGGTTTTACTGCCCATATGCGAAACCACAGCAGATTTTATATAAGGTAAAGAAGTAGCATTTGAAGCATAGCCGATCCAGGTTTGTTTATTCAAAAGAACAGACCATGCGTTTTGTATCAAACAGATTCCTTTTTTATGAAGAATAAGGTGAATGGGAGAGCTTAATAAGAAAAAGATTGATATTACCATATCCGTAAGCCGCTTCATCCTTTGTTGATAGGGCTGTGTGATCCGGTATTCAATATAAGCAGTAATCGTTTTTGCACCGGCAGCCAAAGTGTCGCTCCCAACCATACTTTTACTTCCCTTTACATGAAATAAAAAACGGATACCGTTTACGGACAGTTGTTCTGTTCTTGCAACGATTTCTTTTAATGAAAGGGTACCAACACAAAAGATCACTTCGGTAACAGACAGGTGTTTTGCCGAAAAAGAAAGACCGTCTAAATCACACAATGTATCGGTTTCGTTTTTGTGTAAGGAAACACGACCCAGTATTTTTTTATCAAGCATTGCCTTTGTTAATAAGTGCATCATTACTCTATATTCTTCTTCATTACTCACGATCACTGTTTGTCCGGCAGTACCGGCTTCCTGTCCAAAGAACTGATGCGATCGCTTCAATAAAAACCAACGGAGCAACAAGATCAGTAAACATCCCAATAAGCCACCCCCGGTCATAACCCCTCTTGAAAAACGCAGTTGTTCAGGCAGCAGTGAATAAACAGCCAGCATACTTACGGCCGCAAACGCAATCGACACAAGGGTTTTGGAGGTTTTATAGATCTTATCATACAAGCCAACACCCGCTGCGGCTACAACAAATAATAAAGCAAACAAGGGTAATGCATAGGGGATAAAAGCAACACCAAAATCTTTTCCGCTTCGGATCAGCTGGATCCAGCTCATTCTCACTACCTGCAGAGATAAGAAAACCATCGCACCATCCATCAAGGGTAACATTACCGGTTTGATGATTTTATTTAATGCGGAAATGATCCCCCGAACAGCGATCGCCACACGAATAAAAGTGGAAAATATTTTTGCACTACCTAAACGATAGTGTTTATCAACAAACACCAACATGGCTCTATAAAAATATTCTACCCGGTTTAAAGATGTGCCGGCCGAGCTCTCTCCTTTAAAGTGAATGATACTTGTTTCGGAAAAATACCTGTTTGTAAATCCGGCTTTCTGTATGCGGTAACTCAGGTCAATATCTTCTCCATATAAAAAATAGTCTTCATCAAAACCATTGAGTTGCAGCAGTAATTCTTTTCTCACCATCATAAATGCGCCGGCCAATACATCAACGGTATGGTTCCGGTGTTCGTTCAGATTACCCAAAGCATAGCTGTTAAACAGTGCTGATTTGGGAAACCATCCCGCCAACCCTGTCAATTTAAAAAGTGAAGCACCCGGCGAGGGAAAAGCACGCTTACTTTCCGGCAAAAACCGACCGCGTCCATCCAGCATTCTTACCCCTAAAGCCCCGGTTTTGGCGTCTGAACGGATAAAAGCAAGGCATTTATGTAAACTATCTTCCGGCACCAACGTGTCGGGATTCAGGAAAAGCAGATATTCTCCTTTACACAAAGGAATTGCCTGGTTATTGGCTTTTGCAAAACCAAGATTTTGTTGATTACTGATAAACCTGACCTGTGGGAAAAGCGGCATCAAATACTCAAGACTCCCATCAACCGAATGATTATCAACCACGATCAGTTCCGCATCCAATCCTTCCATCGCCTTTTGCACAGAATACAGGCATTGTTCCAGAAAGAACCTGACGTTGTAGTTGACTATGATGATGGATAATTGCAAATCTTAAGATTCAAGGTTCAAGATACAAGAATCAAGGTACAAGGCACAAGGATCAAGAATCAAGGATCAAGAATCAAGTAAACAGGGGGCCTGGGGGGGAAGAACCCGCAAAGGATTTACATTCTTAATCAGTCCCCCCAACTCTCTTAATCACCCGTTCTTTTTCCTTGGACCTTGATTCTTGTTCCTTGGTCCTTTTCCTTGAATCTTGGACCTTGATTCTTGTTCCTTGGTCCTTTTCCTTGAATCTTGGACCTTGATTCTTGTTCCTTGGTCCTTTTCCTTGAATCTTGGACCTTGATTCTTGTTCCTTG